>NZ_JBIUCQ010000030.1:0-2246 GCF_044538495.1 Acinetobacter sp. ABJ_C4_1
AAAAAATAGTTATTGTTTAGTTTAATTTAATATATTTGCGCATTTTTTATGATTTTATTTTGTTTTTATAAAGATTAATTAAATTTAGATATCTGGGTGTAAGTTAATAAGGTGTTTTATTTTGATTAAAGACTGATTTTATTAACTTAAATAATTAAAAATAAATTGATCCTTATTAAAACAATCTTTACAATTCATATATAAACTTGTTTTAACAAAAATTCACAAATTAGTAACAATTGGGGTGAGGCATGAGCCAACAAGAAATGAATACAAATGCACAAGAGCAAATGTGGACAGTTGAACAACTTGAACCAAAACTTTTGCTTTCTGCAGATTTAATGCCAGGAATACAAGAAATTACTGGAGCTATTGATCAACCAGGTCAACAAAAACAATATGAGTTTGTTATTAAAGAGAAAACAAAATTCTTTTTTGATGGTATAGATAACAATAAAATGCAGTGGAGTTTAAAAGGAGCTCAGACAGAAAATCAATTTAACACTACAAATTTCACTGATCAAAGTCATTTATTTTTAGATTTAAAGCCAGATACATATTTATTAACTGTAGATGCTTTAGATGATACAAAAACAGATTTTAAATTTCACCTTATTGGTGAAAGTGGTGCAAACTCATTAAGCTTAAATCAAGATACCCAGCTTGAGTTATCTCCAGCTTCAGCTGCTGTATTATATCGTTTTGATGCACAAGCAGGTGATCGCTTTTTTTATGATTCATTATCGGTACAACAATCTTATGGATCATGGAGTGTTTTTGATCCTGATGCTAAGGTACTTATTAATAAGAATAACTTGAATTCTGATAAAGGTTTTACAGTAGATAAAACTGGAACATATTGGTTAAGCATAGAAGGGACGGAGTTAAAAGACACATTAAAAACTACATTCAAATTATATCATTCCCAGCCTACAGTACAGGCTATTCAAGTAAATCAACAAGTCGATGCAGATTTTAAAACGCCATCACAGCTTAATGTATATGAATTAAATTTAGAACAAGATCAATGGATTATATTTGACAAGCTATCAGCTGGAATCAATAATTATACTTTTAGTGTGAAAGATGAATGGAGTAAAGAGTTACGTTCATCTAACACACTAGATAATGATATTACCTATACTCCAATATTTTTAAAGGCAGGCTTGTACAGAATAGAATTAGGTAGTTTTTCAAATACTATAGGTAATCTACACTTTGAAATAAAATCTAGTCTAAATCCTGATGCAAATTTGCAGCAAAATGAAGCATTAACTTTAGAATCATTATCTAACGCAACACAAGTGATTAAGCTTGATGAAGGCGTTGATCAAATATTTATTGATAACAATAATCATATTTATGATGCAGAAATTGGAGTGCAGAAAGCATCAATTTATTCATATACATTATTAGTAAATGAAACGTTAAAGTTTAAAACTGATGAGATATTAAGCTTTAAAATATATGACAAAAATGGTAATTTAATTAAGAAAGAAAATACAAGTTATTTTAATTTCACCTCTAAAAAAGATCAAGAGTATTTTATTTCTGTTACTGAAGTCGAAAATCAGGAATTTGATATCTTTAAAAATATAGCAGTTAATAATGAGAATGATAGAACTATAAAATTAAAAATTTATAATACTTATCAAGTAAATCAAGTCAATAATTTAACAGCTGATATTGGGGGTAGTTTAAATACTGCTCAAATTTTGCGATTAAGAAATAATCAAAATGAAAATCTTAAAGTTAATTTAGGTGATAATGGCACAGGAAAGCCAGATATTGATGTTTATAAAATAAATGTTAAAAAGGGTGATAGGCTATATGTATCAACGCCAAATGGACAAACTTTAATAGGTGGATCTTTTGATGGTTATTTAAGTATCTTTGATGCTCAAGGAAATAGAGTAGCCGCGGCAGATGATAGTTCCCTAGATTATATTTTTAATCAAAATGGTGATTTTTATTTGGCATTTCATCGTTATGGTATTAGTTTTAATATTATTGATGGGACAAGTACGGGTGGATCTGAATCTGCAGTTCTTAATTTAACATTAAAATTAACTACATCAGAACAATATAACGAAAGCACTACAACTAATTTTACTTATAGGTTATTAAGTTTTTTAAATTATGAAAAAAAATGGTATTTGACAGATGAATATGGAATACAGACCCAACAAGGAGATGGTAATTTAATTGATATTAATAATAAAGCTAAGTACTTATGGTTGGTTTAT
>NZ_JBIUCQ010000031.1:0-1332 GCF_044538495.1 Acinetobacter sp. ABJ_C4_1
TTACAAAAATTTAAATTTAAAAAATAAGAAATATTTGCATCTTAATTTTAAAAAGTATCAACTTTTTCAAAAATTAATTGATTTTAATCACATATGAATTTCTTCAAAAATTTCTAGTAAGTTGGCAGTATTATTAAATACTGCCCTCTATTATTCTTAACAATTTTTAATTCTAAATTACTTTATTTTTCACTCTTTTTAATGAACGCTTTAGAAAAGCATACAAACATATCTTCTCTATCGTCTCTTTTCTCTAAGCTTAAAAGCTGAATAATTTTACCTTCAATCATATATAAAAATAATTTGGCATCATTAAATAATGTAGGGGCTTGTAACATTCTAAGTAAGCTATAGATTTCATTAGTCAGCCACGTTCTGTACCTTATCGCAGTCTGAAAAGCATTTGGATAGCTATTTTTAGTTTCAAAAATGGCTTTAAATATTAAATAATATGGCCCTTCTACGTCAGTATGTAAATAATAAAGCTTTTTGAGCTTATCTATCACGCTTGTGTGTTGGTCATACTCGACCAGTGCAATGACTTGTTCTTGAAGATGCTCTTTTTGCACGATCAAGCAAATTTCAATGAAGCGTTGTTTAGAGTGAAAATAACTATAAAACGTCATTTTGTTCACTTCTGTTTCGTTCACAATTTTGTCGACACCTACAAGGTGAAATCCACCGTGGTGAAACAGATTAATCCCTTTTTTTACAACTTTTAAAGCACGTGTTGTGAGAACTAAAGTTGGCATAGTTTTACCATTATAAAATTCTTGTTGTTTCTAAATGAGATAAAGATGCCGTCACTCTTAAATTGAGTGCTAAATACAGGCATGCGAAAGCCGCACAGTAATGGTGTGCTCGCCTATCTCGGGTTTATTGTTGCTATGATTTTTAGTCGTAACGATTCTTAAGGTGTAGGCAACCTAAAGTCGATTAAACCCTTTTATAGACTTTTTAAGTGGTATGGGCAGAGAGAATTTGGCAAAGGCCAATAAAAAAGAATTAGTACGCATAGAGGACTCCTCATGTCTAAAGAAGTTCTACCGAATCACTGTCAAACGATTATGGTGGCAGAACGGAAGAGGGTTGACAGACTGGTCAAACGAGCCAGCACACCCGTAGGTGTCCCCCTCCCGTTCCACCGCAGAGGGGGCGAGAGTGGCTAAACACTAAAAGTATAAAACCTTTAATGCTCGTTTGATTCAGCCTGTCAAAGCCGGCTGGCAATGTGGCCAGCAGGCAAAGGATAGTGCTCAACCCTATTGCAGTCAAGCACACAAAATGACATTTGTTTTAAAATAGATCATTAAAAAGTAAGGATAAATAATT
>NZ_JBIUCQ010000032.1:0-671 GCF_044538495.1 Acinetobacter sp. ABJ_C4_1
GCTGCAGTAAAAGCTGGTGATACGGTAGACATTGGTACGGTTGCAGGTGAAACCAACCTGAAAGTGACCAAGACCGGCAATACAATTCAGTATGGACTGAATCGTGATCTGAATATTGACAGTGTAACGGCAGGGGACAGTAAGCTGGATACGAATGGTTTAACCATTGCAGGTGGACCAAGTGTGACCAAGACTGGTATTGATGCTGCAGGCAACACAATCAGTAACGTAGCAGCGGGCACCAATGCTACCGATGCAGTAAACAAAGGCCAGCTTGATGCATTAAGTACCTCAAGCAATAACAAAACCGATGCCTTGGGCAACAGCACAGCCAACAATCTGGGTGGTGGATCAAGCTATGACAGCACAACAGGTGCAGTAAGCTCACCAACTTATGTCACCACTAAAACTGACGGTACAACAGTTAATGCCAACAATGTCGGTGATGCCTTAACTAACCTGAACAATGAAGTGGTTAAACCGATTACCTTTGCAGGTAACAGTGGCAGTGTTGACCGTAAATTGGGTGAAACCCTGAATATCACAGGTGGGCTGACAGCATCTGGCTCGAACTCGAATGTGAAGACAGTCATTAGTGGTAATACCGTTGATATTCAACTTGCCGATGCGCCTGTGTTTGCAGGGAAGCTGACAGCGAACGGACTGGATGC
>NZ_JBIUCQ010000033.1:0-573 GCF_044538495.1 Acinetobacter sp. ABJ_C4_1
TTGCCGATGCGCCTGTGTTTGCAGGGAAGCTGACAGCGAACGGACTGGATGCCAATGGTGAGAAAGTTACCAATGTTGGTGCGGGTACAGCAGCAACCGATGCAGTAAACAAAGGCCAGCTTGATGCGTTAAGTACGTCAAGCAATAACAAGACTGATGCCTTGGGCAACAGCACAGCCAACAATCTGGGTGGTGGAGCAAGCTATGACAGCACTACAGGTGCAGTAAGTGCACCAACCTATGTCACCACTAAAACTGACGGTACAACGGTTAATGCCAACAATGTCGGTGATGCCTTAACTAACCTGAACAATGAAGTGGTTAAACCGATTACCTTTGCAGGTAACAGCGGCAGTGTCGACCGTAAATTGGGTGAAACCCTGAATATCACAGGTGGGCTGACAGCATCTGGCTCGAACTCGAATGTGAAGACGGTCATCAGTGGCAATACCGTTGATATTCAACTTGCCGATGCGCCTGTGTTTGCAGGGAAGCTGACAGCGAACGGACTGGATGCAAATGGTGAGAAAGTTACCAATGTCGGTGCGGGCACAGCAGCAACCGATGCAGTAA
>NZ_JBIUCQ010000034.1:0-453 GCF_044538495.1 Acinetobacter sp. ABJ_C4_1
ATGCGCCTGTGTTTGCAGGGAAGCTGACAGCGAACGGACTGGATGCAAATGGTGAGAAAGTTACCAATGTCGGTGCGGGCACAGCAGCAACCGATGCAGTAAACAAAGGCCAGCTTGATGCGTTAAGTACGTCAAGCAACAACAAGACCGATGCCTTGGGCAACAGCACAGCCAACAATCTGGGTGGTGGATCAAGCTATGACAGCACTACAGGTGCAGTAAGTTCACCGACCTATACTGTGAATGGCAATAACGTCAATAACGTGGGCGATGCGATCACTGCATTAGACAAAGGCTGGACACTACAAAGTAATGGTACCAATGCGGCTGCAGTAAAAGCTGGTGATACGGTAGACATTGGTACGGTTGCAGGTGAAACCAACCTGAAAGTGACCAAGACCGGCAATACAATTCAGTATGGACTGAATCGTGATCTGAATATTGACAGTGTAA
>NZ_JBIUCQ010000035.1:0-384 GCF_044538495.1 Acinetobacter sp. ABJ_C4_1
TCGGTACGGGCACAGCAGCAACCGATGCAGTAAACAAAGGCCAGCTTGATGCGTTAAGTACGTCAAGCAACAACAAAACCGATGCCTTGGGCAACAGCACAGCCAACAATCTGGGTGGTGGTGCAAGTTATGACAGCACTACAGGTGCAGTAAGCTCACCGACCTATACTGTGAATGGCAACAACGTGAATAACGTTGGTGATGCGATCACGGCATTAGACAAAGGCTGGACACTACAAAGTAATGGTACCAATGCAGCTGCAGTAAAAGCTGGTGATACGGTAGACATTGGTACGGTTGCAGGTGAAACCAACCTGAAAGTGACCAAGACCGGCAATACAATTCAGTATGGACTGAATCGTGATCTGAATATTGACAGTGTAA
>NZ_JBIUCQ010000036.1:0-375 GCF_044538495.1 Acinetobacter sp. ABJ_C4_1
CAGGTGGGCTGACAGCATCTGGCTCGAACTCGAATGTTAAAACGGTTATCAGTGGTAATACCGTTGATATTCAACTTGCCGATGCGCCTGTGTTTGCAGGGAAGCTGACAGCGAACGGACTGGATGCCAATGGTGAGAAAGTTACGAATGTCGGTGCGGGCACCAATGCCACTGATGCAGTAAACAAAGGCCAGCTTGATGCATTAAGTACCTCAAGCAATAACAAGACTGATGCCTTGGGCAACAGTACAGCCAACAATCTGGGTGGTGGATCAAGCTATGACAGCACAACAGGTGCAGTAAGCTCACCAACTTATGTCACCACTAAAACTGACGGTACAACAGTTAATGCCAACAATGTCGGTGATGCCTTAA
>NZ_JBIUCQ010000037.1:0-310 GCF_044538495.1 Acinetobacter sp. ABJ_C4_1
GATTCACAAGGTCATATCAGCAGCCCGGCAGATGTCATCGTGACTGTCGATACGGCAGCACCAAATGCGCCAGTACTTGATCCGATCAATGCGACTAATCCAGTCACCGGTACAGCAGAACCAGGTTCAACAGTCACTGTGAGCTTCCCTGATGGCACAACAGCAACTGTCGTTGCAGGTCCTGATGGTAAATGGACAGCGCCAAACCCAGGTGACTTGCTTGATGGTCAAATAGTGACTGCGACAGCAACTGACCCTGCAGGTAACCCATCATTACCAGGTACAGGCATTGTAGATGCATTGGCACCGA
>NZ_JBIUCQ010000038.1:0-277 GCF_044538495.1 Acinetobacter sp. ABJ_C4_1
CGGTTGTAACTGTAGATACTGCAGCAGCGAACTTGCTTGGTGCGATTACAGTACCGGATGACTTAAACATTGATGGCATCATCAATGCATCAGAACTTGGCACAGACGGTAGCTTTAATGCCCGTGTTGCGTTGGGTCCGGATGCAGTAGTGGGCACTGTCGTGAATGTTAACGGCACTGACTACACCGTGAGTGCAACTGACCTGGGCAATGGCTATATCACTGCAGCGATTCCTGTAACTGCAGATGGCCCAATCACCATCCATGCACAAGCAGT
>NZ_JBIUCQ010000039.1:0-277 GCF_044538495.1 Acinetobacter sp. ABJ_C4_1
CAGGTGGGCTGACAGCATCTGGCTCGAACTCGAATGTGAAGACAGTCATTAGTGGTAATACCGTTGATATTCAACTTGCCGATGCGCCTGTGTTTGCAGGGAAGCTGACAGCGAACGGACTGGATGCAAATGGTGAGAAAGTTACCAATGTCGGTACGGGCACAGCAGCAACCGATGCAGTAAACAAAGGCCAGCTTGATGCGTTAAGTACGTCAAGCAACAACAAAACCGATGCCTTGGGCAACAGCACAGCCAACAATCTGGGTGGTGGTGCAAG
>NZ_JBIUCQ010000004.1:0-249710 GCF_044538495.1 Acinetobacter sp. ABJ_C4_1
CTAAAAGTCCATATAAAATATAAATTTCAAATAATAGATTAATAATAAAAAACAGTAAATATTTACTGTTTTTTATTATTTTATATTTTTTAGATTTGGGGTAGTATTTATTTAGTTATTAAAATAAAGCTAATCATAAAGATTGTTTTAATGAGTTGTTCAAATTAAAATAATTTAAAAGCTAAATTATAGAATTTTATCTATTTAATATTAAGAGGCTAACTATTTTATTCTTATATTTTGTTGGTTTATTATTAATTCGACTGTCTATGCAAAATACTTTAAATATTGAATTGAAATTATGCTTAGTGGTTTGCACTAGAAGATAGAAAACAAGCAATTTATCAGAACGCATTAAGCAAAGTGAAAGCAAGAGTCATATAGGAACTTTAAAGAGGTTTTATAATGAAATTTATATTATTTTTATTTACATTATTCCTAATTTCGGGATGCAATGCAGAAAGTTCTAAAATTGCTTATGATCAAAAAAAGCAATGTAAGAATGATCTGATGTTAATAGCATCTAAGAATTTTGATTTTAATGGTATTAATAAGGATGATATAATTTTTGATTTTTCGGAAAAAGATTTTATAAAAATTTTTGTTAAAAGTAAAAGTAGAGTTAATAATGGTGCGACTTTTGGTTGGATAAGAATTGATAGGAAGGATAATAAGTTATATGACATTACATATGATGAAGAAAATAATATTCCAATGAATCTTTTTGATAGAAAAGATTATATAAGAAAATGTCTTTAATTAATTAAATTTTTGTGAGTATATTTGTGTCTAAGAAAATAATTTTATTAATAATTGTATGTTTTAATATTAGTGCTGCTTATGCAGCTAATAATATAGCTGATAAATGCTATATAAAAAATGAGATCGTATCAAATGAGTTAAATAAAGTTAGTGCAGTTCAGTTACCTTTTTCATCAAAAAGTAAGGTGAAAAATATAAATAGTAAAGCTATTTCTAGTTTTTCTAGTAATTTTTTTGAATATATTGATAGAAAAGGTGGTGATGTAACAGAGTCAGGTGTAATTATAAAATTACCAAATATTTGCGATAAAGTCGTATTTATTAGTTATTTTGTAGATGAGGGGGAGAATATTAATTATGCTTTAAATGTATTTAAGAATGGTGCAGGGAAGTCTGTCAATTTTGGAACTGGTTCAGAGTTTTGGATTGATGAAAAATATAATATAAAAGTAAAGTATTATCATGAAAAAAATATTTTTTATAAATACTTTAAAGTAAGTGAGAAGGGTGAGATATTAGAGTCAAAAAAAACCATTCTAAATAAATATAGCAATTAATTATACAACAGATAATAATCTTAAAGAGATGAAACTAGCATGTTCAGTTGACTGATGTAAATTTTAAATTTAAAGGCTAATATTTTTGTAAACTGAGAAAACTGCATGTTTAAATTTTTTTTAATTGGTATGTTAGCTTGGACTAATGCTGCTAATGCTGAGTTTAATATAGAAAATAATCAAGATCAGCCAGTAAATGTCAAATTAGGGTATCGGAGTGTTTTAAATTCTTCCTTTATATATACTGATGTCAGCAAAAATGTAGATTTGAAAAAAAATATCATTACTGTTCCATATGGCGAAGTTACAGTTTTACTAAATCCGGTTTTGAATAATAATAATGAAATAAAAGGAAAGAATTATTACTTTATAAGTTATCAACCTAAAATTCTATTAGGGGAAAGTCAGTATAAACTTCCTTTTGTTATTGCAGATGTTGGAGCAATTGGTACTAGTATTATTTATAATGATAATAATATTTCTATTTTTTCAATTGAAAGTTATACAAATCCTGTGTCCAATAATGATTCAAAAAAATTTAAAAGTGATATATATATATATATATATTTAATAAAAAAATTTAGGAATATATAATCCATCATTTTTATCAATAAATGTTAAATTAAAAAGTTTAAATGATGCTTCAATGAAGTTTACAAAATTATCATCTATAAAATATAATAAAAATGATAAGTCCTATCAAGTGGTATATGATTTTCAGAAAGTAACTGAAGATTTTACTTCAACTGGAAAAGTTAATTATGAGAATTTCCCAATTCAATATTCTTTTTCCTTGATTCCTGATAAAAATAAACCTTTTTTAATTAAAGATATTATTGAAAAGAGAAAGGGTGAGAAAAATATTGTTTCAAAAATTGAAAATAATGATATGTATTCATATTTTTTGAAATAGAGATTATTTTATATAAATTATTTTTACTGCTTTTTAAATAATTGGTAATATTGAAAATATTTTCTTATTAATAAAAGTTAATGCCGAATGACTAAATATCTTAAATTTATAGTTTTTACTGCTTTCATGATTGGATCTATTGAGGCTTTACATGCTGACTTTGGTCTTATTCAAGATAAGGATGGGTATGTGAATGTAAGGGAAAATTCAAGTTTAAGTTCGAAAGTTACATCCAAATTAAATAATAATGAAATTGTTTCTTGTGTGATGGATGAAGAGACTAATAATTTTTGTTTAGTTAATGCAAGTAATGGTGCAACAGGATTTGTCTATAAAAATAGAATAAATAATTTTAGTGGTTACACTTCTATTAAGCTATCTCAATATTCTAGAGAAAAGGTTATCTATAGTGATAAAAATATAATTGTAGAAGTGTATGCAAAAAAAGCTATTTCAGATCCTAAACTGTATAAAACTTTTAAAGGTGAATATAAATATTTTAATGATAAAAAGTTCTTTGGTACTGATGGTACTTTACCTAATAATGATTTTTTACAACTTGATAAAATCATAATTAAGGATAAAGATAAGAAAATAGAAATTGGTAAAAATGATATAGAGCAATACTTTTTTCCTAAAAATGGTATAGATGGTGACAAGAACGAGCTTGCTGATTTTAAAATATATTATTTAAATAATAATATTTATATTTTAAATACTTTTAATAATGGTGGTGCAGCAGCTTACAATATTGTTTTAAATGTAAAAAATGGAAAAGTAGTTGCTAATAAAGCTTGGAAAGTTGAAATTTAAAAATATTTTCTTCCCTCTACAAAAGCCAATTAATTAAAGAAGACCAACAAAAGTTGGGCTTCTTTTACGTCTTTACAATCCCTTCCAAATCTTTGAATTTATAGTTCAATTCATTAATTATGAGTTTGAATACCTTCTTGCACATAATTATGTACATGAGGAAACTGCTAACAAGTATTTTTTAGAAAAATTAAGTGGTACTGAATTTAAGAATACTTTAAACTAAAAACATTGCTTTATATGAGTTTGTAACTATAAGCTTGAATAAATAATTGATTTAAATTCAATAATGTTATGTCGATAAATTGAGTATATTAGATGTCTAGAAGTAAATTATTTTTAATATTAGCTTTATTAATACCAGACCTTTCGCAGGCAAAAAATATTATTCTATATGATGATTCAAATAGTTTTATTTCTCAAGGATATAAAAGTATTAATGAAATTGGTCAATCTGTAAAAATAGATGAAGATTATGAAATTCTAACTAAAGAAAATTCTTTTAATTCTAGTGATGAAAATACTCATTCTTATAGTATTCTTTTGAGGAAAGGAAATAATATATATACTTTGGATAATAATAAAATATATGGTTTGAATCGATATATTATTTCACCATATTTTTCAGATAATAATTTTATTGGTTTTGTGGAATATACGGAAAATGTATTAAGAGGTGATTTTTATATCATAAAGAAATTTTATATTTTTAATAAAAAAGCAAAAGAAATTGCTGTTGTTAAACTAATGGATACAAGTATTTTGCCAAATAAAAAAGGTCAATATGATTATAATTTTCTTGATCAAAATCATATAAAGAAAATTACTGTGGATGATTCTTTAAATATTTATGCTATAAATTCTATATATGTTCAAAACAATCCTACTGTTTGGGGGGTGATGTCAAAAGAATTTAAATCAGGCTATAAAGTTAATGATGGTTTTAAATTTAGATTAACAAAAGATAATAAAATTAAATGTGAGAATTTAAAAGGTTCAACTTTAGAATGCAATGAAGGTTTTATGCAAATTCATCAAATAAAATAGAGCTTTAATATTTTACTTAATTCTTAAATGTGTAATTATATTTAATTTAGAGCCAAATTAACCGGTAAAAATCACTTTTATAGGCCCTTTTAGTAATAAAAGTGCCTATACTATCTTTATTTAGTCGTTAGAAAGCTTGTATAAACAATACTCATATCATAACTTTAAAACCAATTTAATAGCTTTAAATTTTTGATTTTAATATTTTTAATTTTGTTGTTATCACTATTAATTAAGTAGGGCTTTTTGGCACCCATCAAAATAGGTAAGTCATCATCAATATCATCACTGTATGTTGCAAACCAAGGTTGTTTGATATCAACCTTATTCAATCTTCTTACTTTTTCTTCAGACCTGCAATGTATCCCACTTATCCATCCTCCCAATTTGTTTTGTAGAGGAGTACCAATAATTCGTACATCTAGATTGATAGACTCGAGTAAAACATTCGCTAACTTTTCTGGTGCAGCCGTGGCAATAAACACAATTCTTCCATTGGCTAAATGATCTTTAACTTCGGCTATACCTTGCTTAAACCAATATACTGAACTGGAAGTAGTTTCATTGATATTCTTAGAGAAATTTTTAAAGCTGTATTCTAATTCTTCTTCATTCAAGCTATACGTTGCAATCCATAAATACAATGAAGCACCTTTAGATTTATATTTCTTAAATTTCATAAGAGGTAAAGCGATGGGCGTAACAATAAGTGCAGCGATAAATCTAAAAATATTAGATTTCAATTTATCTGTTAACCATGCCTTTGTAGAGTCACCCGATAGTAATGTCCCATCCAAGTCAAAAACAACAATTTCTTTCATATATTTCTCTAGATTTGGTAATTGTGGTAAGAATTAATTTTCAAAAAGAGTATTTTTAATATTTGATTTATAAAACAATAAAATATTTTATTGTATTGTAATTTGGTTATAATAGTTTGACTTGATTATTTATAAGTTAATTAAATGAAAAAATTTTGTTTATTATTGCTGGCTCTTTCTGTTACCACATTTGCAAATGCAGATAAGTGGAATGGTACTTATCATTATTATAGTTCAGAAGAGTTGCCGGGTGGTAATGTTGCGACGATAGAATCGGTTTTAACGCTAACACCCAAAAAGTGTGAGTATTCTGTTGCTGGCTTTCAGGTTGATAAATCTTATATATGTAAAGTGAAAGAGAAAAATAACGAACTATATTTCTTTAAAGTTCAAAGTGGTGAAAAGTTAGGAAAAGTAGTCTTTAAGAAAGGAAAATATTATCTTTATTCCGATGAAGTTTTAGATATCAAAGATAATCTATTTTATAAGGATAAATAATTGATATAGGGTTCTTTATAACCTTTTCTATTTTTTAATATTTAAAAAAAGTAAGAAAAGATTTAAAATTTTATAAAAAAGCCCAACATAAGTTCACTTTTTATATATCTTTACAGTTCATTGTTAACATTTAAGCATATGGCTCGGCATATCTAAGATAAAGGTTTTAATACCTAAGTGATGAAGATGTTGATGGAAGTAGTTATAGGATAGAACATGATTGAAATATTTAAACGAAAGATAACGGAAGTTACAGGATTTAATATGAAAAAGACTTTTATATCAATTTTTTTATTAAGTGGAATTATTTTTAGTTTTAATATATATGCAAATGATGATACTTTTGTAGTTTCTGCAAAATGTAAAGATGAATATAGTTCTAATTGTGACATTGTGAGAACTATAAATAGTAAGAATGAAATAGTTATAAAAGATGTCAAACTTTTAAATATTTCAAAAATAAATAAAAACTTATATAAAGTGAAAACATCTTGTGGATCTCCATGTTTAGTTACGCTTTTCTATAGTCAAAATAAAGAGGATTCCACAGACGAATTTATTACTATTGATAATAAAAATAATTGTTTAATTGAAAGTGATAGTCAGAAAAAAGTCATTTATGCTAGAAAATTGTTTACAAATAAGCCTAGAAAAATTGTCGATTTAAAAACCAAAGAATTTAATGGGTTGTTACAAAGATTTGATTATTATAGTTATTTTAAGGAGGGGAGTTTTTTCTCACCTGATGGTAGTTTAAATTTAATTGCAAATGATTATGGGGAAATATTGGTTAAAAAGAAAATAAAAAATCCTTGTGGTGGTGATAAGAAATAATTTATTTAGTGCCTTTAATTGATAGAAATACTAATTTTCTTTTAGGTCTAGTGTAAGTGTTAAAAAAAGTATCAGAATTAATTTCTGGTTGGAAAATTGAGTCTTTTGATGATTAAGAGATTAGTGTTCATGGTTATAGAGAAAAGCATAAACGTGCTTAAATATTTAAAAAATAAAATTATAAAATTTTACCTTTTTTATATTACGAAGCTAACTATATTCGCTCTTACCTTTTGTGGATTTATTATTGGATCGATCATCTATGCAAAAGATGCATTTAATGTTGAATTGAAATGTAAAGGGCATGATCAAGAATATTGTGTTGTTGTAAAAAACGCTGATAATAAAACTAATTTTATTTTAAGAGACATGAGATACCCGGAGGTTGATAAAGTAAATGAAAATATTTTTCATGCTTATGGTAGTTGTGGCTCACCATGTCAATATCACTTTTTTATAAGTAAAACACAGGAAGATCAGACTAAAGAGTTTATTACTTTAGATAAAAATAATAATTGCCTAGTTGAAAGTGACTCTAAACGAAATCTTATTTATGCTAGAAAATTGTTTAATAAAAATAAAAAAATGATCGTTGATTTGAAAAACAAAGAATTTAATAATGTTCCAATCGATGTTGCTATATATAACTCATTTCAAGAAAGATCATATTTTGATGATCAAGGACAGCTACATTTAGTAGCAATGTTAGCAGATGTTGATAAAAATGGTGATAGTTTATACTTTAATAAAATAATCAAGAAAGCTTGTGAATAATAAAATGATTGATTGTGGAGGGTAAAATGTTTTAGCTAACTTGAATGCTATCTAAAAATATTATTTGATTTCTAAAATATAAGATAAGCTTGAATGTAAGATAGTAGTAAATTTTTTTGAAAATTTTAGAATAAAGGTCTAAGTTAATAATGAAATTATTAAAGATAGCAGTAATGATATATCTTTTATTAAATAGCATAAATTTATATGCAGAAAGTGCGAAAGAATGTATGAAGTATTGGAGTAAACCAGCAGTACAAGTGAGTGTGCTGCCAGACGTCCAATGTTCTGATGTCTGGGATGATAGTTTTAGCCTAGAAAATAAAAAACTAGTAAAACAAATAGGATTTAATCTAAAAGATAAAAATTGGATTTCTACTGGTTCATGTAGCCATATCCAGTATAAAACTAAAGACTATTATATTTATTGGGCTGATATGAAAAATAATAAAACTGATCTTATTATGATTTATAGTCCTAATAATTCATTTGCTTACTCAAGAGCATTAGATCAAAAAAAAATTAAAGAAGGATTCAAAATAGAGGACTCTGTCGACGTAAATTTGTCTTGCGGTAAAATAGGGGAAGATATAAATATTATATCTGTCTTAAATGGATATTTACATAAGGAAACATCGATTAAGAATATTTCTAAATATAAAATTTATGACAGATTTAAATGATTGTAAACTATACAATTTAGAAGAAGCCCAACAAAAGTTGGGCTTTTTTTAAGTCTCTACAATTCCTTCTAAATCTTCGAGCTTATAGTTCGGAATATCAATAATATGGGTTTGAATACCGTCTTGCACATAATCATTCACATGAGGATATAACCAGCGAGTAATCTGTTCGGCTACACTTGAGTGATACTGAATTTCAAAATGGTTTAAGCCATAAAACACTGCTTTATGTGAGTCTGGAACTTTAAGTTGAAAACGTGGATTTGGATGTTCGCCCAGTGCGCTTTTTACACTGACTAAGTAATCGCCAATCACAGTAAGTGCTTTATTACGCACTTTTTCAAACTCGAGTGTTCCTGCCACTAAAAAGGTATTGATATGCGAAGGTAGAGGAGCTGGAGCACGGTTGTCATCCATCATGCCGATACGGGCATCCATATATTCCCAGTCGTCGTCACGAACGCTGCCGTGGCGCAAGTCTAAAATTCCATTACTACGGATATTAACTAACTGACCCAGTAACCCAACAAATGGGAATGCCCCGAGCTTATCTTGTATAGCAAAGCCAAAGCGCTCAAGTACTGCACCATGGTGCGGAGAACCAATACAGACTAGGTTCTCGACCATATGAATCCATTGGTACATATTCTGTTTGCCGTAAAACAGCGCGCTACGAGAAACCAGCCCACCCATACTATGACCAATGATATCAATACTGGTAATTCTTGGATTACGTTGTACCAAATCTTCTAATAAGTTAGAGAAACTGCGGCCATTGGCTGAAATGCGGCGACCTGTGTTGTAGTTTAAATACAGCATAGTGTTGTGGTCACGCTGTGCTAACAGACGCTCACCAATGCCGCCATAGTGTGCATTTGACCAAGTCAGATGGTTCATACACAAACCATGAACTAAAATTACGATACGGCCTGCAAGTTCGCCTTGCTGGATTGCACCGTAGTGGTCGTATAGCACCATTGGCAAGGCAAGGGGACTATGTTGTTTAAGTAAATAGTCTCCGAAAATACCATTTAAAATGCCCACCAAAAAATGAAGACTTGGTGTTAATGGCTTTTCATGAAGGGTCGGGAATTTTTCAATAATACGACGTAAACCGGGCGCTAAAAAATAACGTCCATACTTTTGTAAGGCACCATAAGAAAACTGATATACCTTTTGCACAGAAGGGCGTTTTTGAAAATTATTAGCATTTTGGGCACTAATACCAAAAGCATTTTTTAACACTTCAATATTAATGACTTGTATTAATTCATGTACACCATTTAAGCTGGTGCTGAACAGTTGAGCTAAACCTTCTAGTACGTCGGCCTGACTCGGTGGCGTACGATCCCATTTACAATAAGTTTCATGTAACGGTGTTAAGCTCGGCATATCTTTTCCCCATTTACGTTATAACCGACGTTTTAAGCTGTACTTTTTATGAACGGCAGCTAACGTTTCCATCTTAGTAGTTTAAATAACACATGTTTTTAAAATACTGATGAATGGTAAGTTGAGTCGTTTTTCTTGTCTGACAATAGTGTTTTTATATACAAACTGAGAACAAAAATGTGAGTTTATTCTCAATTTAAGAGGGAAATATATGAATATTATCTACCTCCATGGCTTTAATAGCAGCTCTTCTTCGATTAAAGGGCTGAGCCTTAAGCAGTATTGTAGCGAATTGGGCATAAATGTGCATTTGCCAGATTTAAATAGATCTCCAGATCAGGTCGTAGCGCAAGTTTCAGAGCTGATAGAGTCTTTACATGATGTGGCTTTAGTCGGCAGTAGCCTTGGCGGGTTTTTTGCGACATATTTTGTCGCGAAATATAATGTTCCGGCTGTACTGATTAACCCTGCTATGCAACCATGGAAGCTGTTTGATGAGCTCTTCCAAGTTGAAAGCATGCCTTATAAGGTAAATGATCAATGGTCAATTGATCATGTTCAGTTACGACAGTTAGAACAACTGGAACTGAAACAACCTGAAAATGCTGACAAAATACTCGTCTTATTGCAACAAGGCGACGAAATTTTGGATTATCGTCAAGCACAACGCTATTATAGTGCTGCAACACCATCCTCATTGATTTTGACGGATGCTCATGGCAATCATGCCATGGAAGATTTTGAAGAAAAATTACCCTTAGTGATCGAATTCTTTGCGCACACCATCAAATAAGGAAAACGTACAACGTGACACAATATACGGCTCAATCGCTTGAAGTTCTTTCTGGTTTAGACCCTGTTCGTCGTCGTCCGGGGATGTATACCGACACTTCTCGTCCAAACCATTTAGCCCAAGAAGTTATTGATAATGCTGTCGATGAAGCATTAGCTGGTCATGCCGACAAAATCTGTGTCACGGTTTATAAAGATGGTTCATTATCTGTTGAAGATAACGGCCGTGGTATGCCAGTCGATATTCACCCTGAATATGGCCAAAGTGGTATCGAAATCATTTTAACCAAGCTGCATGCTGGCGGTAAATTCAGTACCGATAACTATCAGTTCTCAGGTGGTTTGCATGGTGTGGGGATTTCGGTTGTAAACGCTTTATCAACACGTGTTGAGGTCGAAGTTCAGCGTCAGGGTAATTTATACCAGATGGCCTTTGAGCAAGGTGAACCTATTGCGCCTTTGGCAGTGCTAGAAGGCAAAGCACCAAAACGCGCGACTGGTACAACGGTACGTTTCTGGCCTGAAGCTAAATATTTTGATAGTCCAAAATTTGCGTTAAAAGCACTCAAACATAATTTAAAAGCGAAAGCTGTTTTAGCAGCTGGTTTAAAAATTACTTATATCGATCAAATTAACGATGAAAAAATCGAATGGCAGTTTGAAAATGGTCTCGTCGATTATTTGATGGATGAATTGCAAGACCGTGAAATTTTGCCAAACCCTGCATTTGTAAGTAGTGGACAAGCAGACCGCGCAGCCTGTGAGTTTGCGATTTGCTGGAATGTAGAAGGCGGTGAGCAGGTTCAAGAAAGTTACGTCAACTTGATTCCAACTGCACAAGGCGGTACTCATGTAAACGGTTTACGTTCAGGTGTTACCGAGGCGTTACGCGAGTTCTGTGAGTTACGTAACTTGTTACCTCGTAATCTTAAACTTTCGGCAGAAGATGTTTGGGATGGCGTGAACTATATCTTGTCGCTTAAGTTCCAAGAGCCACAATTCTCTGGTCAAACCAAAGAGCGTCTTTCGAGTCGTGAAGCATCCAATATTGTTTTAAATATTGCTAAAGATGCCTTTGCACTCTGGCTAAATCAGCATGCTGAAATTGCTATGCAATTGGCAGAAATGGCGATTTCTAAAGCAGGTCGTCGTTTAAAAGCTGCGAAAAAGGTTGAGCGTAAAAAGATTGTTTCTGGCCCAGCTTTACCGGGTAAGTTGGCAGACTGTGTCGGCCAAACGCGTGAAGAAAGTGAGCTATTCATTGTCGAGGGTGACTCGGCGGGTGGTAGTGCCAAGCAGGCGCGTGATAAAAACTTTCAGGCCATCATGCCAATTCGTGGAAAAATCTTAAATACATGGGAAGTTTCTTCAGATGAAGTGTTGGCTTCTCAGGAAGTTCACGACATTGCGATTGCGATTGGTGTTGATCCGGGCAGTGATGATTTGTCAGAACTACGTTATGGCAAAATCTGTATTTTGGCCGATGCCGACTCGGATGGTTTACACATTGCCACTTTGCTTTGTGCTTTATTCGTTAAACACTTTCCTGCTTTGGTCGAAGAAGGTCATTTATTTGTAGCAATGCCACCATTGTTCCGTATCGACATTGGTAAAGATGTTTATTACGCGCTTGATGATGATGAGCTTGAAGCCATTTTGAAAAATGTTAAAGGCAATCGTAATCCGCAAATTACCCGATTCAAAGGATTGGGTGAAATGAACGCGATTCAGCTTCGTGAAACAACGATGGATCCAAACACTCGTCGTTTGGTACAGCTTGATTTAGATGATGTACATCTAACAGCAGGTTTGCTCGATAAATTGCTTGCAAAAAAACGCTCGGCAGATCGTAAGCAGTGGCTTGAGCAGAAAGGTAACTTAGCTGATATCACGGTTTAAAAAGAATTAAAAAAATCCCCGCTCAATAGGCGGGGATTTTTTATATAAACCTAAATTTTAGGTAATCATTATAACAGTTGCTGCTATTGGTATTTCGGCCATTAAATTAAAAATAGACAGATCTGTATATTTTAATTTAAGTCGTAATTTTTATAGCCTGTGGAAATTGAAAAACATCGCAATTTGCACCGCCTCCAATTCGATCTACTACCGCGAAATCACTCGGCGCTTCAAAGGTAAGCAAAGGATGATGCCATGTACCTGCCCGATAATTAATACTTTGCTTTCCATTCGAGACGAAAGCACAGAGCTTGGAAATGTCGGGAGTATTCTCGTCTAAAGCAGGCGCTACAATAATTAAAAACTTTTGTTGCTGTAATGGAATAAATGCCTGAGAGCCTTTCGGATGACGCTCTAGCATTGAGATTTCCAGAGGTAATACGCTGGCCTTAATATTACGGAAAATACTGATCCCTGCTTTTGCTTCGCCCTCAATTTCGGTTTCAACGAGCGCATGGTAGCGCTCGGTATGGGCATCATTAATATGAAAAAAATCATGCCCATCACAACAAATGACTTCTCCGAAGGGCTGAAAGTTCTCAATGGTCAAGGGCTGAATTTGAACAGTATTCATGATCATGATTTAGCAATTTTCCCCCATAAACGAACACGGCTAATACCACCGTCTGGAATCATATTAATGCGAATATGAGAGATCTTTTCATGCTGTAAAATCTCATTCACATATTCATGAATATGGTCCATTTGCATTGGTTGAGCTTCAAGTAAGTAAGACCAAAACATACTTTGTGGAATTAACTGTGCATCGGTTGCATTTTCGAGGTAAACCGCTTGTATAGATACTTGTGCAGGGAAGTTCCCTTTAAAATGAGCGGTATCAATTTCAAGCTTTTCAATTTTTCCGCTTTTACCCAACGCAAGAATACACCAGTCATAACCCGGTGCGCGGCGGCGTTTGGTTTCCCAACCATCGCCCATGTTGACACCACGACCGGGGTTAATCAAATTACGTGGATGTCCAAAATGCGCATCGCTATAGGCAATTACGCGACCACCATTTTCTAAGGCCAATAAATCGAGAGTTTGCTCACTATCAGTCACCTGAATATGAACATCCCCATAAACACGCAAACGAGCAACACCACCATCTGGGAAAATATTGAGGCGTATATGGGTGAAAAGTGCATCATTATTGACCATAAAAATATGATGCTGACTTGGGCCGAGTTCAGTATTACTTAAAACATTTTCCCATTTTGCCCCTGTAAGGTCACCATTTGGTGCATAACACGCTTCTAATGAGGCAGATGCAGGATAATTTCCTGTAAAAAAGCTGGTATCGATATCAAGTGCAGTGATTTTTCCACTCACTCCGAGCTTCACAATACACCAGTCATAGCCCGCATGACGCTTACGGCGGGTCTCCCAACCGTCCATCCATTTACCGTTATCATCAAATTTATCTTCAACAAAAATAGGTGCTTCAAATTGCAGCATACGCTTTGCTTCTGCAAAGAAATCATCTGAACAGTCAATGACTTGTGCACCAATTCGGGCATCTGCCAAATTGGTTTTGGTATTCAAAATCTCAGGAAGTTCAAAAGCTGGAGCATGCAATGTTGCCATAGTGGAGTATCCGTATTTCTTGTTAAAAACATGATTTTTCATTTAAAACTGCGCTGTCACAGAGCGTGCCGAGACGAGTTCTACATTTAAATATATAAGCATGGTGCATGCCAGATTTGTGGAAAAGCTAAATAAATTTTGAACGATGGCATGTTTTTAGCATAAGCACCCTATAGGTGAATATCTATAGGAGCGTGTTATGAATGTGGTGATTATTGGTGCGGGAATGGGAGGTCTAACCACAGGCATTGCATTAAAGAAATTTGGTCACCAAGTTCGCATTTTTGAGCAAACTGAAAAGATTCTTCCTGTTGGCGCGGCAATTTCGCTATGGTCGAATGGTGTGAAATGCCTGAACTATCTGGGATTAACCGAGAAAATCGCCAAACTTGGTGGACAAATGGATGACTTGGCCTATGTTGATGGCTTAACTGGCGACGTGATGACACAATTCAGTTTACTGCCATTAATCGAAGAAGTAGGCCAAAGACCTTATCCTGTTGCACGTGCCGATTTACAAAATATGCTGATGGATGAGTTTGGACGAGACCAGATTTATCTAGGCAAAAAAATGGTAAGCCTTGAAGACAAGACCGATTATGTCGAGGTGCGTTTTGCAGATGGTAGTTCAACGCAGGCTGACTTATTAATTGGGGCGGATGGTACTCACTCACTAACCCGCACCTATGTGTTGGGGCAGCAAGTACAGCGCCGTTATGCGGGTTATGTGAACTGGAATGGTTTGGTTGAAATCTCTGAAGATTTAGCGCCAGCTCAGCAATGGACGACTTATGTAGGAGAAGGTAAGCGTGCATCACTTATGCCCGTCGCAAATGGTAAGTTTTACTTCTTTTTAGATGTGCCTTTGCCAGCAGGATTAGACAATAATCGAGATGAATATAAAAAACTTTTAAAACAATATTTTGCTGATTGGTGTCAGCCTGTACAGCAACTCATTGAGCGCTTAGACCCACAAAAGACCAATCGGGTAGAAATACATGATATTGAACCATTTGCCCAATTTTATAAGGGTCGCGTGGTGATTTTAGGCGATGCTGCACACAGCACCACACCTGATATTGGACAAGGTGGCTGCCAAGCCATGGAAGATGCGATTTATTTAGCGCGTTCTTTGCAAATTAATACTTTGGGTTTAGAGGATGCTTTACGTCGCTATCAAAACAAACGTAATGAACGTGCCAATGAATTGGTGCTTCGTGCCCGTAAACGCTGTGATGTGACCCATATGAAAGATGAAACGGTTACACAAGCTTGGTATGCGGAATTACGCCGTGAACAAGGTGGACATATTATGCAGGGGATTATTAGTAATATTGTTGGTAATCCACTCGACTAAAACAAAAACAGCAAGGCGTTTTTCCTTGCTGTTTTATGCTTCTAAATAAAGATTTTAGAAGTGATATTTAACCAAAGCACTGACGTTATTTTCGTCTCGGCCTTGTAAACCAAATTTATTATTCCACACAGAGTGCTCAATACCGAGGTATAGGCGTGTGTCAGGAGAAATGTGTTTACCTACATTCCATTTCCATTGAGTTGTCCAGTTTAACTCGCTGGCATGGTCGCCTTCAGCAGTTGACCAATCTAGGAAGCCATCAACCAAGAATTCTTCAGATGCAATATTAAATGGAATACCATAAACGAACGTCATTTGATAATCGTCGTCAGTTTTCTCATTGTTTGCACGGTAGAAGTTTAAATTCGCATATTTAAAATATGGAATATCTAAATCAACAGCAAAACCATATAAGAAGTTATCGAAGTTATTGCCGTTTTCGCTGTTACTTTCCCAAGTGGTACTAATGAGCACATCTTTAATTGGGCCATACGCCAATTTTTTGCCAGATACTTCGCCCAAGCTTAAACGTGGTGATAACTCAAAATATGTACTTTTGTGATCATCTTCACCGCGCATGCGGTCCATAAAGAAAAACACATCAGCATATTTAACTTTTGCTGCATATTCCAAAGTAATAGTGGTTTCTTTTGCGTCTACAACTTCATAGTTTTCACCATAAAGACCAGTCACGCTAAAATCTTGCCAAATTGGTTTTGCCTGAACCATGGCAGTTGCAGATAACAAGGCACAAGTAGCCGCAAGTTGCTTTAATTGCATTTAAATGATCTCCCCCCAAATAAAGCACGCTAAGGATACAGGGTCTTAAGCAAAAATGAAGCCAAATTTGATCAACGGTTAAAAAAAGTCCCACCGAAGTGGGGCGCTAAAAACTAATTTATTAATGTGTATTTCTCGTGTTTATAGTTTGGCTTAAATGCGGGGTAGATGAGCTACGAAATGAAGGTAAATGATTAAATAATAAATTCAATAAGATAGCAAAGATACAAGTTGAACTAATACCTGAATGGAACAAAGTTTGTACCCAAGCTGGAAAATGTGCATAAAACTCATGGTTAATAATTGGGATCATTCCTGCCGATAAAGCAGTCGCGACAATAATCAAATTTTTCTGATCGTTATAATTAATTTTTGCCAAAGTGCGGATTCCGCTTGCCGCAACCGACCCAAACAAGACCAGACCTGCACCACCAAGTACAGGCATAGGAATTGCGGCAATGAGGCGACCCATAACAGGCAATAGTCCCAAAATAATCAGAATGACACCACCTGCTGCCACAACAAATCGGCTTTTGATACCTGTAATTGCTACTAGCCCTACATTTTGTGCAAAAGCACTTTGCATGAATGAACCAAAGATCGGTGCCATAGCACTTGAGAACATATCTGCACGAACACCATTGGCGATACGTTTTGAATCGACTTCAGTTCCTACAATGTCTCCTACAGCAATAATATCGGCTGTGGTTTCCGTCATAATCACTAAGGTCACAATCAACATTGATAAAATGGCACTCAGTTCAAATGTAGGGAAACCAAATGCAAATAAATGTGGAAATTGCAGCCATGCACCTGAGCTGACCTGACTGAAGTCACCAAAACCCATGAAGTAGGCCAATATAGTGCCAGCCACGATCGCTAATAGTATAGATAAACGACGAATACTGGCTTGTGGCAGCATGTTTAAAACAATCACAATGCCTAAGGTCAGCAAAGCTAAAGAGATATTCTCGACGCTTCCCCAATTCGGTGCTTTATCGTTGCCACCCATCATCCAGCGAATCGCAACGGGTAACAACGATAGCCCAATAATCGTGATAACGCATCCCGTCACAACAGGTGGGAAAAAACGAATGATTTTTGAAAAGTAGGGTGCAAGGCAAAGTCCAATTAGAGAAGCTACAATCACCGCGCCATAGACAGCAGGCAAACCACCGCCCGTGGTGATAATGGCCACCATAGTTGCCACACCCGCAAAAGACACACCCTGTACCAGAGGTAATTTTGCACCTAGATATTTGGTTCCGATGGTCTGTATGAGTGTTGCCAATCCACCTACAAATAGGGCGGCTGCAATTAGCATTCCCACTTGTGCCGAGCTTAAACCAGCAGCTGTTCCGATAATGAGGGGCGGAGCCACAATGCCACCATACATGGTCAGCACATGCTGCAAACCGTAAGCAAAACTTTTCGAAATTCCTAAATATTCATGCTCTGGAGAAATCGCATTCTTTTGTCGATGATTCATATTTTTCTCCTATTTTATTTCAGTTAGCTACCGCGATAAGTGGAGTAAGCAAACGGACTAATGAGTAATGGAATGTGGTAATGCTGATTGATGTCTTCTATGAAAAATTGAATACAAACACGTGGGAAAAAAGTTTTGACTTGCTGCAATGAAAAATAAGGCGCAACTTCAAATTCAAGTTGATAAGCACCTTCACCTAAGTTTTTTATTCCAAAATCACCTACGCGCCCATCTTGATTGGTAATTGCGGTCGCAATTAGTTCATGAGTTGCTGCATGAAACAATTTCACTTCTACCTGTGCAGCGGGTTTACCTAAATTTGTATCTAAAATATGAGTGCTGATCATGCGTGTACTTCCTGAGATAGACGTAATAGAGCAATTGCTGCGAGTTGCTCATGTACAATGACTTTTTCTATAGCTAAGTTGTTTTGAAGACGTTGATTAAGTTTTTTTAAAATCTCGTTGCTACTAAGGCCCGCTGCTTTAATTAAAAAAATAAAGCCAAACTTCTGTTCATAATCGAGATTACCTTGTAGCAGAGCTTGTTGTGTTTGCTCATCTAAGGAAATGCCAGCTTGCTCTTGAGCTGAAAAATTTTGTTCTTTTGCATTAAGCTGTTTTTTTGCCTGTCGTTCCCCAATTTTTGGATGGGTTGCTAAAGCTGTTTGTATTTCTTGCCATGACCACGTGTGGCTTAATTGTTCAGCATGCCCTAAAAGAACTGAGGTCGATGAGTAGGGCCGTTCTGAAATAATTTTTTCAGCCCAAGCAGGAATATGGACGCAGTTGTTTAACAGAGTCTTGAGTTGGTCGGGTGGGGCTTGATTAAACTCGGCTAAAAACACTGTTATTCCTAAACTCATTGTTGTTGATATAGAGTTTTAGCAATAACAGTGCCAAGAGTGGTTAATATTTCGCTAATGAATTTGCAAAATTAATAACCAACTATCGAGTTATGTGATTTTTATACCAATGTTCGGCAATATCCTGACGACGACATACCCAGACCCGATCATGCATTTCAATATAGTCGAGGAATCTTTGTAAGGCTTTAAAACGACCCGGACGCCCTAAAATACGGCAGTGCATTCCAATCGACATCATTTTTGGTGCAGTTTCACCTTCTGCATACAACACATCAAAACTATCTTTTAAATATTGAAAAAACTGTTCTGAACTATTAAATCCACCCGGTGAACAGAATTTCATATCGTTGCATTCGAGCGTATAAGGAATAATCAAGTGAGGACGTGATGCACCAGCCGCATTGGTCAGCGTTGTCCAAAAAGGCAGGTCATCGCCATAATAATCTGAGTCATATTGTATTTGTGGGAACTCTGCGAGTAACTGACGGGTATTGGGACTATCGCGCCCGGTGTACCAACCTATGGTTTTATTTTCAAACAAGTTTTCTAAAACTGATAAGGCTTGTTTCATGTGCTGTTTTTCGACTTCAATGTCGGTGTCTTGATAGTGAAGCCATCGGTAGCCATGAGAAACCACATCATAATCAGCTTGCTTAATCGCTTCGACAATATATGGGTTGCGAGCCAGCGCCATAGCAACGCCGAAAATAGTCATTGGGAGCTTGCGCCGTTGGAACTCACTATGGATGCGCCAAAAACCAGCACGTGAACCATATTCGTACATAGAGTCCATCGACATATGCTTGGCTGGATAGCTTACAGCTCCAATAATCTCCGATAAAAACTGCTCCGAACCCTCATCGCCATGCTCAATATGCTTTTCGCCACCTTCTTCATAATTCAGCACAAATTGCACGGCAACCTTAGCATTGTTAGGCCATTTCACCTGTGGAGGCTGACCGTGATAACCGATTAAATCACGTGGATAAGGAGACTTCTGAATCTGCTCAATGAGTTCTGCTCCATATAGATAAGATTCGGTCACAATTGCTCTCCTTTTGTTCAATTTTTCATAAAAATTTAAAAAATCAGCTTGCATATTTTTATAGATGGACTGATATTGAAGGTATGAAGATCTTCAAAATAAATTAAAAGCAGTACGTTTAAGTCAGGAGATAACAAACCATTACACCATCAAAATGTACAATTGAAGTCAGTTCATGCATGCTTAAAACATGCCAACATAAAAAAGTTTTGCATAGAAAAGATCCACAGTAAGAAAGAGAGGATGGTATTTATGAATATTGAAATCCGCACAGATAAAAACATCCATAATAGTGAACGTTTAATTACTTATGTACGTGCAGAACTTACTCAAGAATTCCAACGTCATAGCGAACGTATTACGCATTTCTCGGTTCATTTTAGTGATGAAAATGGGGACAAAGGTGGCGATAAAGATATCCACTGTATGATCGAAGCACGTCCTGCTGGCTTGAAACCAGTTGCAGTGCACCATAAAGCAGGAAATATTGATGCCTCAATTCATGGCGCGATTGAAAAATTAAAACGTAGTCTTGAACATACCTTTGAGAAAAAAGAGCACCCGAGAGGTGGTCAACCAGAACTCATTGATGATGAAGCTTAAAAAAATGCTAAAAAGCCCTTCGGGGCTTTTTTTTATGTAGCATAAAAAGACGGATAAAAACTCTTCACAACTTTTGGTTTGCAATGCAATAGCATTGACCTCTAAAATCTTCATCAGAGATTAGGCATAATAGCGCTAATATATTTTTGAGAGATGGTCATGTTAACCACCCAGCAGCAGGCTTTAATTAAAGCCATAGAAGAATTAGAACTTACGCAAGTACAAAAATTACTTGCTGAGGGGCTTGATCCGAATTTCATTGATCCGGAACAAGGGCCACCCGTATCAATTATTTGTGATGGAATTTTTAAATGGTGGGAAGACGTCTCAGAAGCTTATGAAGCTGGTACTCCCTTATCAAAAGAAGAAAAGCAACAATCATTACAAGTTTATCTCGATATCCTTGAAGCCTTAATTCAGGCTAAGGCAAATGTTCATCTTTGGGATGCAGAAGAATTTTATGGCCCACTATGGGATGCAGCAAGTTCGGCATGCGCACCAGCGGTTCAACGTTTACTTGATGAAAAAGTTGATCCAAACACACGTGATGAAGAAGGACTCACCATTTTATCTTCAATCAGTCAGTTGTTCTTTGATTGTGATTTTGATGAAATAGATTGGTCAGAAGCGCTTCAAGAAGAGCGTGAAACACTAGAGTTATTGCGCCATCATGGAGCAAAAATGTCAAAAGAACTAACTACTTGATTGGAATATAGAATGAGAACATTTCAAATTTTAACTTTTGCTCTGACCACTGTTGCTGCAGGAAGTACTTTTGCCGCAGAGTTCTCGTTTGACCGTCCAGGTTCAGGCTTTGGAACAGGTATCACTCCAGTGGGGCAGTTAGCTTGGGAACAAGGTTTACCAAGTGCGACTTATACAGAATCAACTGTTGATGGCGTGAAAGAAAAAACCGTAACTGTACATGGCGATATGTTATTCCGTACAGGTTTAGCTAAAGACTTAGAATTACAATTAGGCTGGCAAGGTCCGGGTTGGACTCAAACCAAACGTGCTGGTAAAAAAACAGATACTTCTGGTTTAGGTGATGTAAGCATCGGCTTAAAAAAAGCGATTGATTTAAATGATGAAAATTTAACAATGGCTGTGTTGGCTCAAGCGCTCATTGCAACGGGTAATGATGAGTTTACCGCACATGACGACATTTATAGCTTAAGCTCAGCAGTAGCGTACCAGTATGATGATTTGATTAATACCGCAATTACGATGCGTTACGAAGTGCAAAACAGCAACTGGGCTGTAACTGCCATTCCAACAATTAATTATAAAATTGCCGGCAAACTTTCTGGCTATTCTGAATTTGTTTACCGTAAAGCTGAAAGCCAAGACTACCAATATGGTTTAGGTACAGGCTTAGTGTATGCAGTTAATAAACGTACTCAACTTGATGCAAGTGTAGGTGTCGATTTAGAGGGTCAAGATAAAGGCTACCATGGTGGCTTGGGTATGGCATTCTTATTCTGATAAAACCAACTTGATTGATGTTAATGAAAAAGCTTATTTCTCAGGGAATTATTTATTTTCTAGCAGCCGCTAGTTTTGTATTGAGCCAGTTTGTTTTTGCAGAAGATAAGCTACTTTCACCAGAACAGGCTTTTTCATTTTCGGTTGAGTCGCCACAATCGCATACTGCGAAATTATCGTGGCAGATTCAGCCGAATTATTATTTGTATCAGCATAAATTTACCGTACAACAGGGTACTCAACCTTTAGCTTTAAATTTACCTAAAGCCGTTTCTCAATATGATGAAAACTACGGGCAAAGTCAGGTTTATTATCATCAAGTCAATTTTCAAATTAAGACCAAGCCTTCAGAGCACTATACTGTAACTTGGCAGGGCTGTGCCAAAGACCGTATTTGTTATCCGCCCCAAACCATTGAGTTTCAAACCGATGCAGATGGTCTGGTTGGTGTGCAAAACCAAGCAGGAACAGCGCCGAAACGCTTATTAGATTTGGCAAATACACAAGCAGCGTCTCAAGAAACTTTAACTAATCAAACAAGTTCAGAAACTAAAACAGACGCGACTACTCCACAAATTGCAGAAGATCAGATCTGGTCGGCGAAACTCATTGAACACTCGCTTTGGTATGGTGTTTTATTATTTTTAGGTTTAGGCATGCTGCTCGCATTCACGCCATGCTCTTTACCAATGCTGCCGATTTTAACTTCATTAATTATTCGAGAGCATAAAGGCTTAAAAGCGTGGACGATTGCGCTTACCTTTGTATGTAGTATGGCATTGGTTTATGCGGGTCTAGGTTTAATCGCTTCTTCAGCAGGGCTAAATTTCCAACGTTGGCTACAACAGCCTGCTACGCTTATCGCGTTTAGTTTACTGTTTGTAGTTTTTGCATTGAACCTGTTTGGATTGTTTGAGCTTCGTTTACCGCAAACATGGTTAAATCGACTTGATCGTA
Organism: Acinetobacter sp. ABJ_C4_1; assembly: GCF_044538495.1. Taxonomy (NCBI): domain Bacteria; kingdom Pseudomonadati; phylum Pseudomonadota; class Gammaproteobacteria; order Moraxellales; family Moraxellaceae; genus Acinetobacter; species Acinetobacter sp. ABJ_C4_1. Next base: position 22,017 of record NZ_JBIUCQ010000004.1, read on the forward strand.
TTCAGTCTATGCAACAAGGCGGTACTTTGGTTGGTGCGGGTGTTATGGGCGTGGTTTCTGCGCTCTTGGTTGGTCCATGTATGACCGCACCTTTGGCTGGAACTTTATTATTTATTTCTCAAACTCAAAACCAATGGCAAGGTGCTTTGCTTTTATTTTGTCTAGGCTTTGGAATGGGAATTCCTTTACTCATCGCTAGTGTTTTAGGTGCAAGATTTTTACCTAAAGCAGGCGACTGGATGCATCAGATTAAAGTGATTTTTGCTTTTCTGATGTTGGGATTAAGTCTTTATTTTATTCGCCCTTTATTGCCAGATTGGGGCATGCAAGTGCTTAGTTTATTGCTAGGGCTGGCTTTTATTGCCTACGCACTTTATCAGTTCTTTTGGAAAAAAGGACAGTTACAGTGGCTCTATGCACTACTACTTTTACTGGTTACTCCGTTTGTTGCCTATAATCAGTATCAACACATACAAAATCGCAGTTTGCAAAGTTCCGAGCACATGGCTGAATGGCATGTTGCGACAACAGCAGCGGACTTTCAAAAAATTTTAGCAGCAGCCCCTACTGATCGGGCTATTGTGGTTGATGTCTATGCAGATTGGTGTGTGGCTTGCCAGCCTATTGAGCATCGTATTTTAAAAGCACCAGAAGTTCAGTCAGCTCTTACGCCGTACTATCTCATTAAGCTTGATTTGAGTCATTATGATCAGTCACATGAGGCTCTACTCAAGCAGTGGAATATTCTTGGGCCACCGACTTATCTGTTTTTAAATGAGCATCAACAAGAAATTCGTTCTTTGCGTTTAACAGGTGCATTTAGTCAGCAAGAGCTGTTGCAACAGCTTGCAAGTTTATCGAAGGCTAAATAGTTAAATTGACTCTATATGTGGTAATTGGTGAAAAGTGCGTACTTGATTGCGTCCTGAAGCTTTTACCGCATAAAGCGCTTCATCTGCCTGCCGAATGACAAGGTATGGATCGTTTGCAAAAGCGGAACAGCTAATTCCAAAGCTTGCACTTACATGAATCTGAATATTTTGATTGTTGAAAATAGATAACTCTTGTAAGGTAAGTCGGCAACGCTCTGCAATTTTTTCCGCTTGAATAATATCAGTATGCGGAAGTACTAAAATAAATTCCTCTCCACCAAATCGACCAATAATGTCTTCATTACGTAAGTTCTCAGACAAACATTGGGCAATTTTAATCAGGACCTGATCACCTTGATGATGCCCATATACATCATTAATTTTTTTAAAATGGTCTATGTCGAGAAGTACTAAAGCATAATCGAATTGTTGTTCGTGAAGTGCTTCAAGATGGGTATTTAAACTACGTCTATTTAATACATTGGTTAAGGGGTCGATTTGGCTTAAACGTTGAATATAAGTTTCTCGTTGGCGCCATTGGGTCAGCAATATTTCAAATAAAATAAAACAGGCGACTAAAATCGGCATAATAAAAAACAGCATACTCCCTAACCAAAAAGGATTGGTTTGAGCATGTCGGATTGCCGTGAAGTTAAATAGTGGAGCGTAGGGTATAACGCCATTCATACTTAAATAAGTACATACGGCTAAAATAATTGTTGCTGGTATAAAAGCGCTATAAACAATTTTTCTTTCAAATAGAACCAAACCTACACCAATGGTGCCGACATAACCGACCATTGTGGCAGGGCTGATACTACCAATTAAATATCCATCATGGCACAGCATGAGCATAAAGACTTGTACGCTAATAAGAGGAATAATTCTTTGTGCCCAGTCTTGGTCTTTGTAGCGATAACACGGAATAATCAGTAATGCTAATAAAAATAAAGTCAATAAATTCAGCCAGAGCTGCGACTCGACTAAAGGCAAGTTTGCCCATTGCCAAATACTGGGCGTTATTAAAATATAGCCTTTCCATAAAATCCAACTGAAATTCATTGCACAGGCGAGTACAAGCATCAGTGCGCTTTTTTGTAAAGGCGTCCAGTTAATAATATGGTTGTTATGGATGAATTCGAGAACCACCTGTTTTATTTTATTTATAGGATGAGTGATTAAACGAATTTTCATAATAATAAAGGAACTCCTAAATAGAGATGTCTTTTTTAGATCATCCTAAAGTGGGAGAGTTGGAATGATTCATAACCTAAACATATCATGATTTATTCATTAAACCTTAAGATTAAGGTTTTTATAACTAATATGAAGTGAGAAGTATTTCACACTCATCACTTCATTTATTTTAATTAAGTTTTATCAAGTTCATGAGCAAATTCAGCAATATCGGCCATCGCATGTTTTGCTTCATCGAACCACGCATTAAACATTTGAAAGTTATGCCACATACCTGTGTAAAGCTTAAAATGTACTTTGACACCTGCTCCTTCAGCTTTTTCTCTAAAGCGTTTTGCATCGTCTAATAAAATTTCTTTTGAACCGACCTGAACTAATGTTGGCGGTAAACCTTCTAAGTTATCAAAAATAGGCGAAACACGTGGGTCGTCTGCCGCAATATGATTGCCAATATAATGTTGAATACCAATTTGGAGGGCTTCAAGAGAAAGTAGGGCATCATGTTTTTGGTTAAATCTTAAAGATTCGCTGGTTAGAGTTAAATCTAGAAAAGGTGACAATAAAATCAGACCGCTTGGCATGAGTTCAGGTTGTTCTTTTAAGCGTAAGCAAAGTGCCAAAGCTAAATTGGCCCCACATGAATCACCCGATAAAATAATATCTTTGGGTTGGATACCCTGAACTAATAACGATTGATATACGTCATATAATGCTTCGATTGCTTCAGGATATGGATGCTCGGGAGCAAGCGGATAGTCCACATGAATAATTTGCATTTGAGTACGGGCTGCTAAATCCGTCATGAATGCATGATGTGTTTTGACACTACCCAGAAAAAAAGCGCCGCCGTGAATGTGAAAAATAAGCTGGGTTGCTGAATCCTGAGCTTTAATCTCTTCACCTTTGACACCCGCAAGTCGGATCGGACGAACAGTTACATTTTTTTGTTTTGGAAATGCTCGGCAAAGTTGTTCAAGCATAGGACGCAGGGCAGTTGGAGGTAAATTCAACTGACTTGGCTTGCGAATTGCTGTTTTAAGAAATGTTTCTGTTAAATAATATTTTAAAACGCTTGGTATATTCATATAGTATCCGCTTATGTTAATAACTTGTTTCCCTATAAATTTTATTTTTCAAGGTTACAAGGTTACACGAAACAGTCACATTCAAAAATTGCAATATCGTTGCGAGTTTTGAATACTGAAGTCTTGAAAGACCCAAGGATATTACAAAAATGAAAAAGATTGCTTTAGCTTTAGGACTTGTTGGTATGGCTGCATTTGCCAATGCGGCTGACCCACTAAACGGAACGGTATGGAAAACGATTGATGACCAAACCAATAAGCCCAAAGCCGTAGTAAAGTTTACGGAACAGAAGGATGGAACCTTAACTGCAACCATTCAAAGCATTTTGACACCAGGTGAAGAAAACTCTTGTACAAAATGTGAAGGTCCGTATAAAAACAAACCGCTTAAAGGTGTGACCATTGTACATAATCTAAAAAATGTAGGTGGTACCAGTTATGAAAACGGTACAATTTTAGACCCGAAATCTGGCAAAACTTACAAATTAAAAGGTGAGTTGGCTGAGGGCGGCAAAAAGCTTAAATTGCGTGGCTATATTGGTGTTTCAGCATTGGGTCGCAACCAAACTTGGATTCGTGCGAACTAAAAGTTTAAATAAAAAAACGAGCCATTTGGCTCGTTTTTTTATGCATTTAAGTTTTGATAAGCAGTTTCATCAAAACCTACCAGAAAACCTTTATAGGTCTGTAGAACTGGTCGTTTAATTAAGCTTGGTTGAGCAATAAGTGCTTCAATAAGATGATCTTCACTGCTTAATGTACGAGTCTGTTCATCTTCAGATAGCTTTCTCCACGTGGTGCCTTTCTTGTTGAGAACAGTATCTTGTCCAATTTCTTTTAACCAGATTTTTAGGGTGTCGGCATCAATCCCTTGTTTTTTATAATCGTGAAATTCGTAACTCAAACCTTTTGCTTGTAAGGCATCAAATGCTTTTTTCATTGAATTACAGTTTTTAATACCATAAATTTTTAACATTTTATCGGACCATGTCAAAAAGAAAGAACACACAGCCTAACCCAAAATGCATTTGAGCACTACTTTATACCGATACTTTTAAAACAAATGAAAAATAATGATTAAAACAATAAAGAATGTCATGTTATTGTCATAAGACAAGGTAATAATGAACTCAATAAGAAGAATCTAGAAAACTAAAAGACTTAGCGCAAAAAATAAGAGATAGAAAAGAGAAAACCCGCATTTAATCATCCTGATCATGCGGGTCTCATTTCAACGTCCATTGTCACATCCTTGCAAATAAACTTAATCTAAGTTTATTTTATCTTCCTACGGCGTCCTATCCTTTTGCGTCATCCTGACTGCTTCCCTGTGCCGTGGGGCTATAATGCCGTTAAACGTGTGTAAGAAAAATACTCAAAAACGACATGTGTTGTAAGCAAAAACGACAATGTAAGTGAACACTTGTTCACTTACTCTTGAATTTTATAGTCGATAATCACCGGGGCATGGTCACTAAACCATTGATCTTTAAAGACCCATGCGTTTGCTGTGCGTGCTTTCCAGTCTGGTGAACAGGCTTGGTAGTCAATACGCCAACCTACATTTTTCGCACGCGCTTGGCCGCGATTTGACCACCATGAATATAATTCCGCTTCTGTTCTTACCACACGGAAGGTATCTACATAGCCAAGTTCATCATAAATATGGTCAAGCCATGCACGTTCATGCGGTAAACAGCCAGACGACTTTTGGTTGCCCGACCAGTTTTTAATATCAATTCGTTTATGAACGATATTGTAATCGCCACAAATAATGATGGACTTATTCTCATCACGCCATTGTTTTAAGATTTTGGCGTATTCACCTAAAAATAAATCCTTACGTGCCTGCGCTTCTTCACCACTTGAGCCCGAAGGTAAGTATAATGATGCAATATGTACGGGATGTGACAAACCCAAATCGAATTCGGCAGAAATGAAGCGGCCCTGGCTATCGGCCAACTCGAACCCTAAACCATCTTTAATAGAGACAAAGGGTAAGCGGCTATAAATTGCAGTACCTGCGTAACCTGCACGCTCTGCTGGAAAAAGATGGGTATGCCATCCCTCGGGTCTAAACTTTTCAGTCCATTGTTCATGGGTAATGCGGCTTTCCTGCATGCATACGACATCGGCATCGGATTGTTCTAACCATTCAAGTAAGCCTTTCGTTACTGAAGAACGTAAGCCATTTACGTTAATGGAAACGACTCGAAGAATTTTTACATCACTTGGATACTGATCCTTTGGTATCATGCGAAAATTTAACCTCAATTGTGAATTTGGAGCACCTCATGACAACGCCTGTGTCATTTAACCCGCAAGCATTTATCGAACTCGCATTATCACGCGGTGTGCTTAAATTTGGTGAGTTTACTTTAAAATCTGGACGCGTGAGTCCTTATTTTTTTAATGCAGGCCTACTCAACGATGGTGAAGCTTTATCTCTTTTAGCACAAGGCTATGCCGATAAATTAACACATTGTGAAAATGTTGATGTGATTTTTGGACCAGCGTACAAGGGTATCCCTTTTGTAGCAGCGACTGCTGTTGCTTTGTCGCAAACACATAATAAGAGTGTGCCATGGGGCTTTAACCGTAAAGAAGCGAAAGATCATGGTGAAGGTGGTGTTTTAGTTGGTGCTGCGGTTGAAGGTAAAAAAGTCTGGATTATTGATGACGTGATTACCGCAGGTACAGCGATTCGCGAAGTGGTAACGATTTTGAAAAATGCCGGTGCAACTATTGCGGGTGTTTTGGTTGCGCTAGATCGTCAAGAACGTGGTCAAGGTGAACTTTCAGCAATTCAAGAAGTTCAAAAAGAATTAGAAATACCTGTGCATGCTCTTATTACTATGAAGGACTTAATGGATTACTTAGAAGCAAAAGGCGAAAAAGAAGCGTTAGCAAACATGCAAGCTTACCGTGAAAAATACGGTATCTAAAAACAAAAAGGCATACCTCTAAAATAGGGTATGCCTTTTTAATATTTACTTAAAACTGATAATTCAAACGCAATAACACATTACGTGGTGTGCCTGGCATGCTGTCCGAACGCCAGTACTCTTTATTGGTTAGGTTATTTACCGCAAGTGTGACATTCCAAGGGTCGGCACTGTAGCCAATTGCTGCATCGACACGATTGAAGCCTTCCATTTTTACTTGATTATTAATATTTGGATAATAAGAACCCACATAGGTCACGCCCACTTCGGTATACCACTGCTCGGTTGGTAAATAGCGAACAAATAAATTACCCGTATTTTTAGAAGTGTTGGCTAAATAATTGCCTTCTCGCTCAGGATTTTGATTGTCTTCTTTAACTTTGGCATCGGTATAGCCATACCCACCGCGAACAAAGACATTATCAAGTACACGGCCAATAAAACTAAATTCGAGACCACGAGATTGATGTTGACCAGCAGTTGCCCATACCTCTGGTTCACTGTCAGGGTTCGGTTTATAGCGAATATTATTTTTACGAATATCAAAGACAGAAAATTGAGTATTTAAACGATTATCGAACCATTCACTTTTTACCCCAACTTCATATTGCTCGTTATATTGAGGCTCTTTATCCATTTTCGCGACATCGGTACTTCCAGTAACTTGGTTGACACCCATTTGTCCACCAAACGGTGCGAAGCTTTTAGAGTAAGACGTATAAAAGCTATGCTCTGGAACGGGTTGCCATACCAAACCAACGTTTGGGCTAAAGCTGCCATCTTTTACATTACGATGTTCATTGGTTAACTTGTTGGTGGTTGAAAAATCGAAGTAATCGTAGCGGACACCCATCATCAGTTTGAGTTGGTCATTTAGACCGATTAAATCCTGAGCAAATACGCCGTAAGTTGTGCCTTCATTATAGTTATGTTGGCTAATTAAAAGAGGGCCATTACCTCGGCTATATTCACGTTCACCAGTGAGCGGATTAACATAACCATAAATGGCTGAACCATTTTGAGTCTTATTGGCTAGGCGCGGTTCTCGTTGTTCATAAGTCCAGTCTGTACCGACCATAATTTGGTGCTCAAGCGAGCCTGTTTTGAATTTGCCCTTAATATCAAAGGTATTGGTCGTGGTCTTATTGCTAGTTTGTTGCCAGTAGTAAATTTGATTGATATAGCCTTTTTTAGTGGTGCATACTTTACCTTTTAAATCTTTGCCATCTAACCCACAATAAGTTCCAAAATAAAAATGATCAAAGTTCTGTTCTGCTTGACGGTAACTCGCTGCCCAGTGGAAGTTCCAGTCAGGTGCATATTCATAATTTACATCGGTGCGGACCACTTGCAAAATATCATCAACATAATCGCCATCTTGGGCAAATCCTGTTTTGATAGATGTACCTGCAGGTAGATTGTCACGCGTTGGCCCACGATCAGGCACACGACCTAATTTGTCATAGGTATATTGTGTGGTCCAGGTCAGCTTTCCATCGTCATTCTTATAAGTAAAGCTTGGGGAAAACATCTCAATCTTATTTTCAATACCAGAGCGGAAGCTGCCTGCCTCGCCATATTCTCCAGTCAAACGCACTGCTAAATTGTCATTAAGTACTTGGTTGATGTCAGCGGTTGTTCCGTAGTTATCGTATGAACCCGCATATGCGCCAACTGAACTTTTAGAGTCAAAATTGGCGAATTTACTCACCATATTCACAACCCCGCCGCCAGCACTACGGCCATATAAAACCGAAGCGGGGCCTTTTAAAATTTCTATACGTTCGATATTGGCTGTACTGCGGCGTACTTGTCCGCTTTCACGTATGCCATCACGGTAAATATCGCCTGTGTCGGCACCAAAACCACGAATCGTGATCCCATCGCCGCGCATATCGTAACTGGTTGATACTCCTGGTGTACCTTGCAGCATGACGCTTAAGTCATTCGATCCATAAATTTTATATTTCTGAACATCAATGGTATCAACGGTTTGAGGGATATCTTTTTTATCTAAACCATTACGAGTGACATTGGCCTTGTCATAATCGATATAGCTTTTAATCGGGTCGAGCTCACTCATGGCCTCGATTTTTATGGTTGGCATGGTGGCTGCAGCTTTTGATGAGGAGTCAATCAATTCCTCGGCGTTAGCACCTTGAATATTTAAAATCATTAAACTGAGTAAGCTGAGCGGGAATGAACCCTTAATTTGGGGAGATGATATAGAAATTCTTAACATAAAAATAAAATCAATTAACAAAAATAAAAGTATAAATGATAATTATAATCATTTAATTGTTTAGAATAAAAGAACTATTAACTTAAAAAATGGCATATTTATTTTTTATTAACTGATTTTTAAGAAGTTAATTAGAAAATTAAAGGACTTGTTGGGTTGACTCATTAGTTTTTCTTGTTAATTAGGTTTTAGAGGGGGCTTTTTATTGATAAAAATGCCCCTCTAAAATCACGCATTATTTTTGAGAACATCTAAAATATCCATTTCTGGATCATAATTTTCATCAATTGTTTTGCAAATGGCTTGCCCCACAATCACTTGAGTACCGTTAAAGGTCATGGTTGGCGCTTCATATAATTCCCAGCCGTGATTGAGTGCTTTAGTCACTCGTGCACAAAAGGCTGAGTCATCGGGGCCAGTTAAATAGCGATAAAGTTTCATGTTTAGCCTTTAAAAATAGTGTTTTATGGTCATAGTTTAACTGAATTTACTTAAATTCCAGATCAAGAAATAACAGATAAGGTTTTACTGAAATTAAGAAAAACCAGTGAAAAATCTCAGCTATACTCATGTTAATTTAAATTTTAAGAAGAGCTTGAGCATGCGTGTACTTGTCGTCATGGATCCGATTGAAACCGTAAACCTTAAAAAGGATTCAACCATGGCAATGTTGTGGGCGGCGAGCCGTCGTGGACATGAATTGGGTTATGCATTACAGCAAGATTTATATATCGATCAAGGTAAAGCTTACGGTTTAATCTCTCCTTTAGAGGTCTTTGAAGATTACAGCCATTACTATGAGCTAGGTGAAAAGGAAAAAGAGTCTATTGCGGCTTATGATGTTGTGCTCATGCGTAAAGACCCGCCATTTGACATGAATTTTGTCTACACGACTTACGTGCTTGAGCAAGCTGAGCGCGAAGGTTCATGGATTATTAATAAGCCTCAATCACTGCGCGATTGCAATGAAAAACTGTTTGCAACGCAGTTTCCAGAGCTACAAGTGCCTACACTTGTGACATCACAGCAGAGCTTGATTCGTGAATTTATTAAAGAACATGGCGATGTGATTGTTAAGCCACTTGATGGCATGGGCGGGATGGGTATTTTCCGTTTATACCAAGATGGTGTAAATATTGGTTCTACCTTAGAAATGCTGACAGAATTAGGCACTCGTCCAATTATGGCTCAGCGTTATATTCCTGAAATTGTAGAAGGGGATAAACGCATTCTAATGGTAAATGGTGAGCCTGTTCCTTACTGTCTTGCTCGTATTCCACAAAATGGTGAAGTGCGCGGGAATTTGGCAGCTGGTGGCTTAGGTCAAGCACGTCCGCTTACTGAAAATGATAAGCAGATTGCAGCGAAAATTGGGCCTTTCTTGCGTGAAAAAGGTTTGGTATTTGTTGGACTTGATGTAATTGGTAATTATGTCACTGAAATTAATGTCACTAGCCCAACCTGTATTCGTGAAATTGATGCTCAATTTGGTACTTCAATTGCCGATGATCTATTTGACGTATTAGAAGCTGGTCGTCCTGCTTAATAATCTACTTTGGGTGATTTCCTAAGCGAATATTGGGAAATCACCTAAAAATATATGAATTAATAAAACCACAATATGAAATACGCTAGCGCTTTGTAGGCATATTTTCAAAAAAGCACATCTTTCTGTTATAAACGAGTGAAATTCGCTTTTCGTTAATGAAGCTTTAGGATTAAAATAAACGGCTACAAAAATAGATGACAATTTCCATTGTTTTTTGAGTTGAAGAATTAGACCGTGACAGATTCACAGCAAAGCAAACCTAAACATGTCATGATGATGGCTGCCGGTACTGGTGGACATGTTTTTCCAGCCCTCGCCGTAGCCAAACAACTTCAACAACAAGGTTGTCAGGTTTCATGGTTAGCCACGCCAACAGGTATGGAAAATCGGTTATTAAAAGATCAAAATATTCCAATTTATCAAATTGATATTCAAGGTGTGCGCGGAAATGGAGTCATCCGTAAACTCGCTGCACCTTTTAAAATTTTAAAAGCAACTTTTAGCGCAATGCGCTATATGAAACAGCTTAAAGTTGATGCGGTAGCTGGCTTTGGTGGCTATGTTGCAGGCCCTGGTGGCTTGGCGGCGCGCTTATTAGGTATTCCTGTTCTCATTCATGAGCAAAACGCGGTTGCTGGTTTTACCAATGCACAGTTATCACGCGTGGCTAAAGTGGTTTGTGAAGCATTTCCAAATACTTTTCCTGCTAGCGAAAAAGTGGTAACGACTGGAAATCCGGTACGTCGCGAGATCACTGATATCTTAAGCCCAAAGTGGCGTTACGATGAGCGTGAGCAAGCGGGTAAACCTTTAAATATTTTAATTGTAGGCGGTTCTTTAGGTGCAAAAGCACTCAATGAACGCTTACCTCCAGCATTAAAACAACTTCAAGTTCCACTGAATATTTTCCATCAGTGTGGTCAGCAACAAGTTGAGGCGACTCAAGCTTTGTATGCAGATGTGCCAGCAAATTTAACTGTACAGGTTTTGCCTTTTATTGAAGATATGGCAAAGGCGTATAGCGAAGCAGACCTGATTATTTGCCGTGCTGGTGCTTTAACTGTGACAGAAGTAGCAACAGCTGGTGTTGCAGCAGTTTTTGTACCGCTTCCAATTGCGGTAGATGACCACCAAACTGCAAATGCTAAATTTCTGGCCGATGTCGGCGCTGCAAAAATTTGCCAGCAATCGACCATGACACCAGAAGTTTTAAATCAATTGTTTACCACGTTGATGAACCGCCCATTACTTACAGAAATGGCAGTGAAAGCGCGTCAACATGCCCAACCAAATGCAACTCAGCATGTGGTTGATCTTATTCAAAAAATGTAATCGGATTTACTATGTCTCCAATAACAGCTGCAAACCAAGCAAAAAAATTGATTAAAGTGCCTGAAATGCGCCGTATCAAACACATTCATTTTGTGGGTATTGGCGGAGCAGGTATGTGTGGTATTGCTGAGGTGTTAGCTAACCAAGGATATAAAATTTCCGGTTCAGATATTAAAGCTTCTAAAACTACACAACAATTAGAAGAAAATGGCATTAAGGTCTATATCGGACACGAAGCAGAAAATATTAAAAATGCCAATGTGCTTGTGGTTTCAACTGCAATTGATCCGGAAAATCCGGAAATTAAAGCAGCGATTGAACAACGTACTCCGATTGTACGTCGTGCAGAAATGCTCGGTGAGCTTATGCGTTACCGTCATGGTATTGCGGTAGCAGGTACACATGGCAAAACCACAACAACGAGTTTGTTAACCACGATGTTGGCTGAAGAAAACCTTGACCCAACTTATGTGATTGGTGGTTTGCTTAACAGTACTGGTGTAAATGCAGCGCTTGGTGAAAGTCGTTTTATTGTTGCAGAAGCTGACGAATCAGATGCCTCATTCCTTTATCTGCAGCCAATGGCAGCGATTGTAACCAATATCGATGCTGACCATATGGACACTTATGAAGGTAGTTTTGATAAATTAAAAGATACCTTTGTACAATTCCTACATAACTTACCGTTCTATGGTTTAGCGGTAGTTTGTGGTGATGATGCAAACGTTCGTGAGATTTTGCCGCGTGTAGGCCGTCCGGTTATTACATATGGTTTTAACGAAGATAATGACATTCGTGCGATTGATGTAGAGCAAGATGGCATGCGTTCGCACTTTACAGTGTTACGTAAAGGCCGTGAACCGTTACGTCTAACGATTAATCAGCCTGGTTTACATAACGTTTTAAATGCTTTGGCTGCAATTGGTGTTGCTACCGATGAAGGCGTTTCAGACGAAGCAATTAGCCGTGCATTAAAAGGTTTTAGTGGTGTTGGACGTCGCTTCCAAGTACAAGGTGAATTTGAGCTTGGTGAAGGTAATGTGAAATTAGTCGATGACTATGGACATCATCCGAAAGAAGTGGAAGCTACAATTAAAGCTGCTCGTCAGAGTCACCCTGATCGTCGTTTAGTGATGCTTTTCCAACCACACCGTTACTCTCGTACTCGTGATTGTTTTGATGACTTTATTGAAGTTTTATCTCAAGTCGACCAATTATTATTACTAGAAGTTTATCCGGCTGGGGAAAAACCAATTGTTGGCGCAGATAGCCGTACTTTGGCGCGTAGTATCCGTTTGCGCGGTCAGGTGGAGCCGATTTTGATTGATCCGGTTGACGGTAATTTGCAAAACATCATGCAAAATGTGTTACAACCAAATGACTTGTTATTAACGCAAGGTGCAGGTAACGTGGGAGCAATTTCGGTAGAACTTGCACAGCATCATTTGTATGTGAAATAAACAAAAAGTATTGAATTATCGGGTTAAGGATTTAAACGTGTCAAATGCTACAAAATTCGGCAAAGTTGCTGTGTTACTTGGTGGAAAATCGGCTGAGCGTGCTGTGTCTTTAGATAGTGGTCAGGCAGTTCTGGACGCTTTGTTACGTTCAGGTGTTCAGGCTGAGGCATTTGATCCGCAAGACCGTAGCGTCACTGAACTTGTAAACTACGACCGCGCATTCATTGTTTTGCATGGTCGTGGTGGTGAAGACGGTCAAATCCAAGGCGCACTTGAGTGGTTAAACATTCCTTATACAGGAACAGGTGTGCAAGGTTCTGCAATTGGTATGGACAAGGTCAAAACCAAGCAAATTTGGCAAGGCAGTGACTTACCAACGGCACCGTATCGCATTATTACTAAAGAAACTGACCTAGATTCAGTTATTGCTGAATTAGGTTTACCTGTCATTATCAAGCCTGTACATGAAGGTTCAAGTGTAGGCATGAGTAAGGTTGAGAAAGCTGAAGATTTTGCGGCAGCAATTGAAAAAGCAACTCAGCACGATGCTGTAGTGATGGCAGAAAAATGGATTACGGGTCGCGAATTTACGATTTCATTCTTAAATGGTCAGCCTTTACCTGTTATTCGTTTGCAGCCACCAGCAGATGTTGCTTTCTATGACTATGAAGCAAAATATCAACGTAATGATGTCGAGTATGGCATTCCTTGCGGTCTTAGCGAAACCGAAGAGAAAAACCTACAAGCCTTATGTTTACGTGCTTTCCAAGCCGTAGGTGCAGAAGGTTGGGGCCGTATTGATGCAATGCAGGATGAGCAAGGTAACTTCTGGCTTTTAGAAGTAAATACCGTACCAGGTATGACCAGCCACTCGCTTGTGCCAAAAGCTGCTAAAGCTGTGGGTTATAGTTTTGATGAATTGTGTGTTGCAATTCTTGAGCAAACATTGGAAGGTACGGCTTAAATATGGCACAACTTCCGGCTTCCATGCGCCGTAAACGTGCGGCGATTACCTCCATTCATGAAAAACCGCCTACGCGCAAGCAAAAGCTTGCCAATGCTGGCGGATGGGTGTTGTTGGTTATTGCCTTTTTAGTCTTGGCAGCCGGAATTTACGGTCTATATAAAGTTATTACTGATGCAACTGTCGCAAAACTTGAAGTGGTAGGTTCAACAACTCCGGTTGAGAATCAGCAAGTGATGCGATATGTGCAGCCGATTGTAAAAGATAATTATTTCACCTCTGACTTAGAGCAGATTCGTGATAAAGCATTAGAAATTTCATGGGTAGACCGAGTTGTGGTATCTCGTGCCTGGCCAAATGGTATTCGTGTTCGTGTGATGCCTCGACATGCGATCGCCCGTTGGGGAACAGGTCGCTTATTAAGCGATGGTGGTGACGTATTTAGTGAGGCAGAACCGAGACTTCATCCTGAGCTTCCGCTGTTACATGGTCCGGTAAGCCAGTCTAAAATGATGATGCGACGCTATAATGAAATTAATCAGTTATTCCATCCTGTTAATTTACGTTTAAAAGAGTTATATCTAACAGAGCGAATGACTTGGTTTATGCAGTTTGACTCTGGTTTACGAATTATTGTTGACCAAGACCAAACAATGAATAAATTGCAACGTTTAAGTCACTTGGCACAATCTGACCTAAAACCTGTGTGGACGAAAATCTCAGCCATTGATTTACGATATCGTAATGGATTATCTATTCAATGGAAGAATGCAACCCCACCTAAAATTGTGAATGGTCAGTTTGTTGTAACGAGTGATGACACAAGCATTGCAGGTGGTGCAAAAGCAAAGCCATAATACGTGGCTTTAAAATAGGCAATTTGCCTGGTATTAGACAACAAAGAAATGGTATGAGTGATGAGTGAAGCTGTTCCCTCAGTTGTTGCGATTGACATTGGGACGCATAAAGTTTCAGTTTTGATTGGAAAAATTCATGCGCCGGATAACATTCAGGTTATCGGTATGGCAACTGCTCGCAATCGAGGCATGAACAAAGGAAAAATTGTAAGTCTCGATAAAGTCATTGCTGCGATTAAGAATGCTGTTTCTGAAGCGGAAAATATGGCTGAATGTCGCATTCATAGTGCGTGGGTATCTATTCCAAGTACCGAGCTGCAAAGTTTCTATGCTTCTGGACGCACGCCTGTTGCTAACCCCGCACATGTGATTACAACTAATGAAGTTGTACGTGCATTGGAGTTAGCAAAAGCAAGCCATGTGACCTCTGATTATTATTTAGCGAGTGCGGTCCCACTTGGGTTTGAGTTAGGTGACTCTGCTGAATGGGTTCAAAATCCAATTAATATGACTGCTCATAGCATGACTGGTCACTATCAACTCATGATGATGCCAATTGCTACTATGCAGAACCTTGATCGTGCCATGAAAGGTGCGAACATTGGTGTTGAAAAAATGGTAGTTTCTTGCTTGGCAACCGCTGAAGCAAGTTTGCTCAAAGATGAAAAAGAGTATGGTGTTTGTCTCGTTGATATTGGCGCAGGCATTACCAATTTAGCAGTTTATTTAGATGGTCGTTTAGCTTTAGCGCGTACATTACAGCGTGGTGGCGAGCATGTGACACGTGACATTGCTGCTGTGTTGCAAACAACCACTGAAGAAGCTGAACGCATTA
Organism: Acinetobacter sp. ABJ_C4_1; assembly: GCF_044538495.1. NCBI lineage: Bacteria > Pseudomonadati > Pseudomonadota > Gammaproteobacteria > Moraxellales > Moraxellaceae > Acinetobacter > Acinetobacter sp. ABJ_C4_1. The sequence continues at coordinate 37,355 of NZ_JBIUCQ010000004.1, forward strand.
AAATTCTGCATGGCTGTGTTGATCTAAGTGCTGTTAAGCCTGACCATATGATTCAGGTACAGGGCATTGATGGGCCTCAAACGATTAGTCGTATTGAGTTATCAGAAATTATTATTGCGCGTTATGAAGAGATTTTCAGCCAGATTCGCGAAGAACTCGAACAAAGCGGTGCAATCCATGGTCTATATCATGGCGTTGTATTGACAGGTGATGCTTGCCAGATTGAAGGTATGGTGAGTTTAGCGCGTCGTATGTTAGGTGTATCTGCTCATTTAGGCAATCCACCGTTACAGGTGTATGCTGATGATCAGCATCAAGCTGCATTACGCCGATCAATGTATGCGACAGCAGCTGGTTTGCTTATGTTTAGCCAAAGCGAATTACAAGAAGCTGTTGAGGAACCTGAAGAGGGAAATGACCGTTCGGTATGGGAACGAATGGTGAATGGCTGGAATGCGTTTAATAGCAAACTTAAAGCCATTTTTTAGGATGTATGGATTTATTGGTAGAATTGTTAGGAAGTTGTAAGAGAAAACCACTGTACTTGACAAGGTTTGTATTGCACAGCATTCTTAAAATTAGTTATTTTTGAAAATCAAGGCAGTATACGGGCTGAAGTGACTGCCATAATGTATTAGGAACCCTAAAGGTCATGGCCTCATTTGAATTTATAGAAGATGAACTAAACGATGGCAACGGTCAAGCCCGTTTCACTGTATTTGGTGTAGGTGGCGGTGGCGGTAATGCCGTTCAGCACATGGTACAGTCTGATATTCAGGGTGTTAAATTCGTTTGTGCCAATACAGATAAACAAGCACTCGACTGTATGAATGCTCCTTTCAAAATTCAGTTAGGTGAGCAAAGTACACGTGGTCTAGGTGCCGGTGCTAACCCTGAAGTAGGTCAGGTTGCCGCAGAAGAAAGCCGTGAAATTATTCGTCAGCACCTTGAAGGAACTGACATGGTATTTGTAACCGCTGGTATGGGTGGTGGTACAGGTACTGGTGCTGCTCCGGTTGTTGCCGAAGTTGCTAAAGAAATGGGGATTTTGACTGTTGGTGTTGTAACAACTCCATTTAACTTTGAAGGTCGTCGTCGTCAAAAATCTGCTGAGCGTGGTATTGAAGCGCTTGAAGCACATGTTGATTCATTGATCATTATTCCTAACCAACGTTTATTAAGCGTGTATGGTGATATTTCAATGAAAGATGCCTATAAAAAGGCAGATGATGTATTGTTAAATGCTGTACGTAGTATCTTTGACCTTGTTGTTAACCGTGGTCACATTAACCTTGACTTCGCCGATTTGAAAACTGCAATGAGTACTCGCGGTTATGCAATGATGGGTGCTGGTTTAGGCCGTGGTGAAGACCGTGCGCGTCAAGCTGCTGAACAGGCAATCCGTAGTCCACTACTTGATAATGTGAATATTATTAATGCGAAAGGCGTGTTAATTAATATTACAGGTGGTGATGACATCACGTTACGCGAAACTGAAATCATTACTGATGTAGTTAACCAGATTGTTGACCTTGATGAGGGCGAAATCTTCTACGGTACGGTATTTGATCCAGATGCGCGTGATGAATTACGTGTAACTGTTATAGCGACTGGTTTAACACGTAATGCAGCTGATGCAGAACCAAGAAAGCGTAATACAGTAAGCCATACCGCAACTCAATCTGCACAATCTGTAGATGAAGATGATGTTCCTGCAATTAATAAACGTCAAAATTCTGAAAATGATGTGAATAATGCACCAAGTTCATCGCCGCGTTCTTCGCCAATGAGTATTCAAGATTACTTGAAAAATCAGCAACGTAAGTAATTCAGCGTTCAATCTATTAAAAGGCAGTGTATAAACACTGCCTTTTTTTATTTTTGATCAATGACTAAATATGCTAACGTATAGCGGTTTTAAAAAAGAAGTTACAAAGCATGGTGAAACAACGTACTCTCAATCGTGTGGTAAAAGCGAGTGGAATAGGTCTTCATAGCGGTCAAAAAGTGATGATCAATTTCATTCCACATACCGTGGATGGAGGTATTGTATTTCGCCGTATCGATTTGGATCCACCAGTCGATATTCCTGCTAATGCATTGCTCATTCAAGAAGCATTTATGTGTTCAAACCTTGTCACTGGTGATATTAAGGTCGGTACAATTGAGCATGTAATGAGTGCGATTGCGGGTTTAGGTATTGATAATTTAATCGTAGAAGTATCAGCATCTGAAGTTCCAATTATGGATGGTAGTGCTGGACCATTTATTTATTTGCTCATGCAAGGCGGCTTGCGTGAACAAGATGCCCCGAAAAAATTTATAAGAATATTAAAGCCAGTTGAAGCTTTAATTGATGATAAAAAAGCAATTTTTAGACCGCATAATGGTTTTCAACTTAATTTTACCATTGATTTTGATCATCCTGCCTTTGCAAAAGAATATCAGTCTGCGACTATCGATTTTTCGACCGAAACGTTTGTGTATGAGGTCAGTGAAGCACGAACTTTTGGCTTTATGAAAGACTTAGATTACCTCAAAGCAAATAATTTAGCTTTAGGTGCAAGTCTAGATAATGCCATTGGTGTAGATGACACAGGGGTTGTGAACGAAGAAGGCTTACGTTTTGCTGACGAATTTGTCCGACACAAAATTTTAGATGCAGTAGGTGATTTGTATTTACTTGGTCATCAAATTATTGCCAAGTTTGATGGTTATAAATCAGGACATGCTTTAAATAATCAGCTATTACGCAATGTTCAAAGTGATCCGAGTAATTATGAAATTGTAACATTTAATGACGAGAAAGACTGTCCAATTCCATACGTGAGTGTGACATAAGTCATTGTCTTTATTTGGCTACGTTATAATGTAACAATGGAAATTGTGATTTTAGTCACATAATAAGAACGATTCTAATTAAGGAATAGAAAGCTCATCATTTTTTATTGCTTGCCAAACGTAGTAAAGCTTGGCTAAGCTTAGGGTCGCTCACGAAGTCGGCAGCACTACGTAACATTTCTTGTGTTTCCGGGGGGATGGATTTAGAAGGCTCAGATGGGGGCGCTGTAGAAATAGTTTTATTTCTTAGGCGAACTTGAATTCTTTGTAGGTCTTTTAATCCTTCAAGTTGAGATAATTTAGATATATATTGGCTCTGTAAATAGCTGAGTTGACTAATCATTGCCTGATTTTCACCAGTAATAATTAAAGTGCCATTTTGATAACACACGACCTGCCATTGTTCCGGTTGGGGCAATAAGGGTTGGATTATTTTCGTAAGTCTTTGCCATTGCGCGACTTGCGTTGTTAGAAACGTAAGGTTTCCTGTTTTTATGTGTTTTCCGGATTGTTGAAAAACGTTATCGGGTTTAGACATTGATCGTTCTCGAATGGTTTCTTGTCCTAATCTTAAGCGTTCATTTCAACCGATATCAAGGAAGAGATCATAAGGAACTTGAGTAAGAACAGTTTCAAGAGGTTTTTATGCACACGCGTCGTATTTTATTAGCGTTTTCACTTGCCGCTTCGGCAGCATCGGTTGCTTTTGCAGATTATCAAAATATTAACCAATCTACTGACTCAGATCGATTGGAACAGTTATCAAAAACATTATCTCAAGGTTCATATACGCATCCTGATGATTTAGATCTTCCGGCAAGTGCTAAAGTTTCAGTCACTTTACGCCCAAAAACAGTTGAGCTCAACAATGACTCACTGGCAAAAAAATATGGTCATACGACCGCTAAAAGCTCTTTCAATGCCTCTTCTTCAAATCCTTATTCTTGGTTAGTTTCTCACCCTCTTCCGGATAGCGTACGTGTTTCTTCTAACTTTGGTGGCCGTACCATGGGTGGTCGTGCAGAGCACCACGGTGGTTTAGATATGTCTGCGCCAAGTGGTACGCCAATTTATGCAACAGGTCCTGGTATTGTAACTAAATCAGGCTGGGGTACAGGTTATGGTCAGTATGTTGAAATCAACCATGGTAATGGTTATTTAACACGCTATGCACACGCTTCACGTTTAATGGTTCGTGTGGGTGATCAGGTTTCTGCTGGTGACCATATTGCTAATGTGGGTTGTACAGGTCGTTGTACTGGACCACATTTACACTATGAAGTAGTTAAAGATGGTCAACGTAAGAATCCATCAACTTACTTAGCAATGTTGCCTTAATTGCATTTCTTAAAAGATCAAGGTTATTGAATTTGTGAATCTGAAAATGAACATAAACCTTTCTTAACGCAATGATCGTATAAAAAAACGCCAATATTGGCGTTTTTTTGTTATTTTGACTCATGCTCGGTCAATGACTATTCATTCAGAAAATAATAGGGCCCCCTCACATTCACCCGTGGCAATAACTTGAGAGGGGCAAAACGTGGTAAAAATACAAAGTAGATTAGAGAACAAGGAACAGGTGAATTATGGCGTTTTACGGTGACTCCGACGCACAAGAAACCCAAGAATGGCAAGATGCATTCGATTCAGTTTTACAACATATGGGAACTGAGCGAGCGGCATTCTTGTTGGAAAAACTTTACCAACAAGCAATTGCTAAGCATGTTCCAATTCAACGTCTCAATACACCTTACTTAAATACAATTTCTGTTGAAGAACAACCTGCAATGCCAGGCGACCAAGATATGGAACGCCGTATTCGTGCATTGATTCGTTGGAATGCCTTAGCAATGGTACTTCGCGCGAATAAAACAGGTGATGATTTAGGTGGTCACTTGGCGAGTTTCGCATCAAGTGCAACATTATATGACGTAGGTTTTAACCATTTCTTCCGCGCAAACAGCGATAACTTTGGCGGAGATATGATTTATTACCAAGGGCACTGTGCTCCTGGTATTTATGCACGTTCATTCCTCGAAGGACGTTTAACTGAAGAACAGTTAAGTAATTTCCGCCGTGAAGTTGGCGGTAACGGTTTACCAAGCTATCCACATCCATATTTAATGCCGGACTATTGGCAATTCCCAACTGTATCAATGGGTCTTGGTCCAATCATGTCGATTTATCAAGCACACATTCAAAAATATTTGATGAACCGTGGCTTGATCAAAGAAGAAGATCGTAAAGTCTGGGCATATCTCGGCGATGGTGAAATGGATGAGCCAGAAAGTACTGGTGCAATTTCACTTGCTGGTCGTGAAAAGTTAGATAACCTTATTTGGGTAGTGAACTGTAACTTACAGCGTCTAGATGGTCCTGTACGTGGTAACGGTAAAATTATTCAAGAATTAGAATCTTTATTCCGTGGTGCAGGCTGGCGTGTCATTAAAGTAGTATGGGGCCGTCATTGGGATCCACTACTTGCAAAAGACAGCACAGGCGCTTTAAAAGCGGTAATGGAAGAAACTGTTGATGGTGAGTACCAACGCTATCAAGTAAAAGGTGGCGCATATACACGTGAGAAATTCTTTGGCAAGTACCCAGAAGCTGCGGAACTTGTAAAAGACTTAAGCGATGAAGACATCGATAATCTCAACCGTGGTGGTCATGACCCGTACAAGGTTTTTGCTGCATATGCAGAAGCAATGAAAGCTAAAGGTCAACCAACAGTTATTCTTGCGAAAACTGTTAAAGGTTACGGTTTGTCTGAAGAAATTGAAGCGGTGAACAAAACTCACCAAATCAAGAAAATGCAGATCGACTCTTTGAAATATGTACGTGACCGTTTTAACCTGCCATTTACAGATGATAAGTTAGAAGAGCTCCCATTCTATCGCCCAAGTGAAAACTCTCCAGAAATGAAGTACATGAAGGCGCGTCGTGAAGCATTAGGTGGTTACTTACCTGCGCGTCGTCGTGAGAGTGAAACTTTAGCGATTCCTGAATTATCTGTATTTGATGCTGTATTAAACGGTTCAGGTGGTAAAGAACAATCTACTACGATGGTAATGGTTCGTTTAATTGCAGCTTTACTTAAAGAAAAAGCAATTAAAGACCGCGTTGTACCAATCGTTCCAGATGAAGCACGTACTTTTGGTTTAGAAGGTATGTTCCGTCAGCTTGGTATTTATGCTGCTCACGGTCAAAAATATACTCCAGAAGACCAAGAACAGTTAATGCATTATCGTGAAGCAAGTGACGGTCACATGCTTCAAGAAGGGATTAACGAAGCTGGTGCGATGAGTGCATGGGCTGCGTTAGCGACAAGTTATTCAACGAATAACTTGCCAATGATTCCAATGTACATGTACTACTCAATGTTTGGTTTCCAACGTATTGGTGACATTGCATGGGCAGCTGGTGATGCACAAGCTCAAGGTTTCTTGTTAGGTGCAACTGCTGGTCGTACAACATTGAACGGTGAAGGTTTGCAGCACCAAGATGGTCATTCACATATCTTGGCAAACACAATTCCAAACTGCGTATCTTATGATCCATGTTTTGGTTATGAGTTAGCTGTAATCGTACATGACGGTTTAAAACGTATGTATGTGAACCAAGAACGTGTGTTCTATTACTTAACAGTAATGAACGAGAACTACGAGCATCCTGCAATGCCAGAAGGCGCTGAGGAAGGCATTAAACGTGGTATGTACTTGTTCGAAAAAGATGAAAAAGCAACTGTCCAATTACTTGGTTCAGGTGTAATTCTTCGTGAAGTGATTAAAGCTGCGAAAATCTTACGTGATGAGTACCAAATCCATTCAAACGTTTGGAGCGTAACAAGCTTCAATGAGTTGTCTCGTGATGGTATGGCATGTGAAGAATACAACCGCCTACACCCACTTGCTGAAGAAGTGAAAGAATCTTGGGTATCTAAGCAATTACGTGGTACAGAAGGTATCGTAGTTTCTGCTACAGACCATATGCGTGCTTATAGCGAACAAATTCGTGCGTACCTTCCAGATGGTCGTCCATTTGTTGCATTGGGTACAGATGGTTATGGCCGTTCAGATACACGTGCGAACTTACGTAGTTTCTTTGGTGTTGATGCTGCACATATCGTTGTTGCTACGTTGAAAAAACTAGCTGACGAAGGTGAAGTAGATGCACGTTTAGTGAAAGATGCAATTTCTAACTTTGAGTTAGATACTGACCGTCCGGTTGCATGGGCTCCACAAGCACATCCGGAAGTTCAGCCAGTTGCTGAATACAATGAAACGCAAACAGGTGAGGGGAACTAAGCATGCAAATTAAGACCCCTGATATTGGTGTAGATAAAGCAAACGTCGCTGAAATTTTAGTAAAAGTTGGCGACCGCGTTGAAGTTGACGACAGTATCGTTGTGCTTGAGTCTGATAAAGCAACTGTTGAAGTGCCTAGCACTTCAGCAGGTGTGGTAAAAAGCATCTTGATTAACCAAGGTGATGATGTGACTGAAGGTGTTGCTTTGATTGAGATCGAAGCAGAAGGTGCAGCACAAGCAGCACCAGAGCCAACACCGGCTCCTGCGGCTGAAAAACCAGCTGCTCCAGCACCTGCACAACAAACTCAAGCTTCAGCTCAACCAGCTGACGCTACATCAACTGCAACAGTTGACGTGACTGTACCTGACATCGGCGTTGAGAAAGCATTAGTTGGTGAAATCCTCGTTAAAGTGGGTGACCAAATTGATGTTGAACAAAGTATTGTTGTTGTAGAGTCAGATAAAGCGACTGTAGAAGTTCCAAGCAGTGTTGCTGGTACTGTAGAAAGTATTCAAGTGAAAGAAGGCGATACCGTTAAAGAAGGTGTTGTTCTTATTCAAGTGAAAACGACGTCTGCATCAAGTGCACAAGCAGACGCTCCTGTTTCTACAGCAGCTCCAGCTGCGGCCGCTGAACCAGTTGCTGCAAAGCAAGAAACTGTAGTGGCAGCTGCTACTACTCAATCTGGTCCAGTTGATATCAATGTTCCTGACTTAGGTGTAGATAAAGCAATTGTTGCTGAAATCTTGGTACAAGTTGGCGATAAAGTTGATGTAGACCAAAGCCTTGTTGTAGTTGAATCTGATAAAGCGACTGTAGAAGTTCCAAGTACTGTTGCTGGTGTTGTAAAAGCAATTCACTTACAAGCAGGCCAACAGGTTTCACAAGGCGTATTGCTCGCAACAATTGAAGCTGAAGGTCAAGCACCTGCAGCAGCTCCAGCGGCAAAAGCAGAAGCTGCACCGGCTCCACAGACAGCAGAACCTAAAGCGACAGCTCCTGCTGCGACTCAGTCTGCGCCTGTAGTGTCAACATCTGGTGCTGATAAGTTAACGAAAGAGCAAGAAGCTGAAAACGCTAAAGTATATGCAGGCCCTGCTGTTCGTAAGCTTGCTCGTGAACTTGGCGTGATTTTGTCACAAGTCAAAACTTCTGGTGAGCATGGCCGTGTTGTTAAAGAAGATATCTTTGCTTATGTGAAGAGTCGTTTAACTGCACCGCAAGCGGCGGCGCCAGTTGCTGCGGCTGCACCAGCGGTTTCAGGTTTGCCAAAGCTTCCTGACTTTACTGCATTTGGTGGCGTGGAAGAAAAAGTACTGACGCGTTTGCAGCAAGTATCAATTCCGCAATTGTCGCTGAACAATTTTATTCCGCAAGTCACCCAGTTTGATTTGGCTGATATTACTGAGTTAGAAGATTGGCGTAATGAACTGAAAGGCAACTTCAAAAAAGAAGGTATCAGCCTGACGATTATGGCATTCATTATCAAAGCGGTTGCGCATTTGTTGAAAGAAGAGCGTGAGTTCGCAGGTCATCTATCTGATGACGGTAAATCAGTGCTCTTGCGCAATGAAATCCATATGGGAATTGCAGTAGCAACACCTGATGGTTTAACTGTGCCAGTACTTCGTAACCCAGACCAAAAATCAATTAAGCAAATTGCAGTTGAATTGGGTGTGTTAGGTCAAAAAGCGCGTGATAAGAAATTATCACCGAAAGACTTGCAAGGTGCGAATTTCACCATTTCAAGCTTAGGCGCAATAGGTGGCACAGCATTTACACCTCTTGTGAACTGGCCACAAGTTGCAATTTTAGGTATTTCACCTGCAACAATGCAGCCAGTATGGAATGGTAAAGACTTTGATCCGCGCTTAATGTTGCCGTTGTCATTGTCTTATGACCACCGTGTAATTAATGGTGCAGATGCCGCTCGCTTTACAAATAAACTTACGAAGCTTCTTAAAGATATTCGTACTTTATTAATCTAATGCTTTGAAATAATTAACTAAAACCTCGCTTCGGCGGGGTTTTGTTTTTGATGTCTCTTTAATTAAATTTTGGGTTAATCTACAGGCTAAGCAAGGCTTATTGAGCGTGAGGAGAAATTTCTCGTTATTGGGTAAAGGAGAAATAGTAAATGTTGGGTTTCCTGAAAATTATGTTGCCCTTACTGTTGATTGTATTTTTATTGATGGGAATATGGGTCAGTATTTTGCATTTCCCGTGGGAATGGATGACTTATGTGGTGATGGGTTTTGAGGTGTTTGTCGCTACTTTGATTTTGCCCTTTGAATATCAGGCTGGAACGAGCAGCAGCCCTATTGGCTTCATTCATATAAGTGCTTATTTTGCAGTGTTATTAGGTCTTGCGCGTTTATTGGTGTGGGCGTGGGTAAAATTTATTGCTTGAATGTTTGAAAAATAGAGTGACTTGAATATAATAAACGCATACTTCATTGGGGAGTAGCCGCTATTCACAGCAAATGTGAATAGGTGATGGTCAACATAATTGTTCAACAGAACATGGTCATCATAGCTTAAACGTCTCATCGTTCCTGAGTTGGCAAGACCTTTGATTTACCACTCTGCAATCATTTTATGATATTTGGCTAGCAGGAGGGGTAGGTCATAGGCATTTATGCTAGCCAGAGAACCGACATGCAAGAATTTCTGATTTCTACCTCAATTGTTGCCCTCGCTGAAATGGGTGATAAAACTCAATTGTTGGCACTTTTACTATCTGCGCGTTTTCGTAAGCCAATCCCTATTTTAATTGCGATTCTTTTAGCAACACTCATTAACCATGGTATTTCTGCTGTGCTTGGGCAGTGGATTACGACCGTGCTCAGTCCTGAAATTTTAGTTTGGGTACTCGCGGTTGGTTTCATTGGTATGGCGTTCTGGATGCTTATTCCAGATAAGCTCGATGATGAAACTGATAGTATTAATAAATGGCAAAAGTTTGGTGTTTTTGGTGCAACCTTTATTTTATTTTTCTTAGCAGAAATTGGTGATAAAACCCAAATTGCAACTGTCGCTTTAGCTGCACGCTATGACAGCATTTTCTGGGTGATGCTGGGTACAACACTAGGGATGATGATCGCGAATGCACCAGCTGTATTTATTGGTAATAAATTGGCTGAACGTTTATCTATCTCGCTCATTCATAAAATTGGTGCAGCTATTTTCTTTATCGTAGGTGTTTCTACATTAGTACAACATTATTTCTTCTAAAATACTTTTCGCTTTATATAAAAACGCATTCATTAAGAGTGCGTTTTTTATTGAGTGTTTAAGTAGTTAAACTTCACGATACTGTTTATTTAAGGAGATGCTAGAGGGTTGCTCAATTTATTGATGATTCATTTATAGAATAAGAAAAGTAAAATCAATTTTAAAATATTATGAGAAATATCAATCAATTCATTGCAAGTGCTTTAGAATCCCTTTATTTTAGTAGGGATATAAAAATATCTAATATTTAAAGTTTTTTTGGGGAATTGTATGGGGTTTGAAAAAACAACATCGCAGATACTATTTGATAATGGCGTACATAAATGTATTAGTTTTACCAGTTTGGTGAAAGGGGAAGGCATACAAGCCAATCAATTTTTAATTATTGATCATGAAAGGGCAGCTGTTATTGATCCAGGTGGTGACTTGACCTATGTTCCATTGACGATGGAACTTAATAAATATACTCGTCTTAAAAATCTGGACTATGTAATCGCTTCACATCAAGACCCAGATATTATTACTTCAATGCCTCGTTGGTTGGTTTATACCGATGCTAAAGTGGTTGCTTCCAAATTATGGGCACGTTTTTTACCTCACTTAAATTCATCATTTATGAGTGAGCGTATGAAAGGAAATTGGGAAGACCGTCTCATTGAGCTGCCAGATCGTGGTCAAGTGATTAAATTAGGTGAATCAAAGCTTGTCATGGTTCCGGCACATTTTCTACATTCTGTGGGTAATTTTCAGTTTTATGATCCAGTTGCCAAAATTTTATTTTCTGGTGATATGGGGGCTTCTATTGTTGAAGATGCAAGTCAGCCTCTCAAAGATTTCGATGCTCATGTGATGAAAATGAAAGCTTTTCACCAACGTTATATGTGTTCCAATAAAGTCATCCGTTTATGGGTCAACATGGTTCGTCAAATGGATATTGAAATGATTGTGCCTCAGCATGGTACTCCATTTATTGGCAAAGAAATGATTAACCAGTTTTTAGATTGGATTGAGACCTTGCCATGTGGTGTAGATTTAATGACTGAACAAATTTTCAGCTGCCCAACATAAAAAGTTAAGTCCAATATCTTGAGTCCAATTTGAAATTTTTTTAGGATTTTGCGTCACAGAAAAATTTTTGATGACGAGAATTTGAATAAAAATGTTATCTCAAGTTGCGACTCCAGATGAGTGCCTTCGCTGTGGGGCATGTTGTGCACATTTTCGGGTTTCATTTTACTGGGCTGAGGCCGAGTTCATAGATGAACATCTTGTTGAACCTTTGACACCCGTTTATTCGTGTATGCGTGGAACTAATCAGGCTCAGCCACGATGTCAGGCTTTGACGGGGGAAATTGGTAAAGAGGTGGGCTGTTCTATCTATGCTGTGCGTAGTTCTACCTGTAAAGAGGTACAGATTGCTGATGAACAGTGTAACAAAGCGCGCTTGGCGCACCAGTTGATTCCTCTGATTGAAGTAAGTCCAGCAGATTCAGAAAATGATCATGACTATGATCAGGTGAGTTAAATATGAGCTAACACGATAATAAGTGAGAAATATTTAGAGTAGGTGAATATCTATTGCTGAAAAAGGCAAAGATAATATGAAAATTGCATTGAAATTTGTTTATAATAGCTCACGGAATTTACCAGTGAGATTGTTATGCTGACCATCGTTCAAGAAGCGCTAACCTTCGATGATGTCTTATTACTTCCTGCCTACTCTACTGTTCTCCCAAAAGATGTCTCTCTAAAGACACGTTTAACTCGCGGCATTCATTTAAATATCCCATTAGTTTCAGCTGCAATGGATACAGTGACTGAGTCACGTATGGCGATTGCAATGGCGCAAAATGGTGGTATCGGGATTTTGCACAAAAACATGGATATTGCTGCTCAAGCTGCAGAAGTACGCCGTGTGAAAAAATTCGAAGCGGGTATGGTGAAAGATCCAATCACTGTAACCCCAGAAACTACAGTACGTGAACTTATTGCAATTACTGGCGCTAATAACATTAGCGGTGTACCTGTTGTTAAAGACGGCAAGGTTGTTGGTATTGTGACAGGCCGTGATACGCGTTTTGAAACTAACTTGGAACAACCTGTTAGTAACATCATGACAGGCCAAGATCGTTTGGTTACAGTGCGTGAAGGCGAGTCTAAAGAAAATATTCAAGCATTATTGCAAAAGCATCGCATTGAAAAAGTTTTGGTTGTTGGCGAAAACAACGAACTCAAAGGTTTAATTACGGTAACTGACTTCCGTAAAGCTGAGAGTTATCCAAACAGTTGTAAAGATGATCTTGGTCGTTTACGTGTTGGTGCTGCGGTAGGTACAGGCGTTGAAACACCAAGTCGTGTGGAAGCGTTGGTTGAAGCTGGTGTTGACGTTATTGTTGTTGATACAGCACACGGTCACTCTGCTGGTGTTATTGAACGTGTACGTTGGGTAAAACAAAACTTCCCTCAAGTACAAGTGATTGGCGGTAATATCGCAACTGGTGATGCTGCATTAGCATTATTAGATGCAGGCGCAGATGCTGTAAAAGTAGGTATTGGCCCTGGTTCTATCTGTACGACACGTATTGTGGCAGGTATTGGTATGCCGCAAATTTCTGCGATTGACAGCGTTGCTAATGCACTGAAAGATCAAATTCCTTTAATTGCAGATGGCGGTATTCGTTTCTCTGGCGATATGGCAAAAGCGATCGGTGCGGGCGCAAGCACAATCATGGTTGGTTCACTTCTAGCGGGTACTGAAGAAGCACCAGGTGAAGTTGAATTCTTCCAAGGCCGTTACTACAAAGCATATCGTGGTATGGGCTCATTAGGTGCAATGGCTGGAGCAACAGGTTCTGCTGACCGTTACTTCCAAGACTCAAAAGCAGGCGCTGAAAAGTTAGTACCAGAAGGAATTGAAGGTCGTGTTCCATATAAAGGCCCAATGGGTAACATTGTTCATCAAATGATGGGTGGTTTACGTTCATCTATGGGTTATACGGGTTCATCAGTGATTGAAGATCTTCGCCAAAATGCGAAATTTGTGAAGATTACTTCAGCGGGTATGTCTGAGTCACATGTTCATGACGTAACGATTACTAAAGAAGCTCCGAACTATCGTGTTGGTTAGATTTTGGTAACCAAATCAATCAAGAAAGCCGTCAGTACACTGACGGCTTTTTGTTTTTGGTGTAAAGTAAATCTAATGAAAAGAGATATGGCAGAATGGCCATATATGAAATGAGCCACGGCTGAAGTGGCGTAAAATGAGATAAGCTATGAGTTATTTTGGAACGGATGGTATTCGTGGAAAATTTGGGCAAATGCCGATTACACCAGAGTTTGCTTTAAAACTCGGGTTTGCCGCAGGGAAGGTATTAAAACGAACGAGTCCAAAAAATAAACCGCTTGTTGTATTAGGAAAAGATACTCGTTTATCTGGCTATATTTTGGAGTCTGCTTTGCAGGCGGGGCTAAATGCGGCTGGCGTATATGTTCATTTGCTTGGTCCATTACCGACACCGGCAATTGCACATCTTACCCGTGCCTTACATGCACACGCAGGCATTGTTATTTCTGCATCGCACAACCCATATTTTGATAACGGGATTAAGTTCTTCTCAAGTGAAGGTAAAAAATTACCAGATTCATTGCAGGAAGAAATTAATAAAGAATTAGAAAAAGATTTATTTATTGAAGACACTGCGAACTTAGGTAAAAGTGTTCGTGTAAATGATGCAAATGGCCGTTACATCGAATTTTGTAAATCTACATTCCCATACCACTTCGATTTAAATAATTTAAAAATTGTTGTGGATTGTGCACATGGTGCAGCTTATAGCGTTGGGCCTTCAGTTTTCCGTGAGCTAGGTGCCAAAGTTGTTGCTCTCTACAACGAACCAGACGGTTTAAATATTAATGAAAACTGTGGTTCGACACATCCAGAAAGCTTACAAAAAGCAGTGGTTGAACAAGAAGCCGATTTAGGAATTGCCTTTGATGGTGATGCTGACCGTGTCGTGATGGTTGATAAGTTTGGTAACTTAATTGATGGTGACCATATCTTATATATTTTAGCGACTCAGGCGAAAAACAAGCCAGTAGGTATTGTTGGTACAGTCATGAGTAATATGGCACTTGAAGTTGCACTTGAAAAAGCAAATGTTGGCTTTGTTCGTGCAAAAGTTGGTGACCGCTATGTATTACAAGCATTAGATGAAAATGGATGGGTCACAGGTGGTGAGCCATCTGGTCATATTTTAACGTTAGACAAGAGCACAACAGGTGATGCGATTATTGCAGCACTTCAAGTGTTAACGGTAATGGTTGAGCAGAATAAAGCGCTCCATGAATTGGTTCAGGGCTTTAAATTATTCCCGCAAGTACTTGTAAATATACGTTTAGAACAAATGCTTGATCCATACTCTATTCCGGCATTAGTGACTGAGTTCAATAAAGCAGAAGAGCAGCTTAAAGGACGTGGACGTATTTTAGTTCGTAAGTCTGGAACTGAGCCAGTCATTCGCGTCATGGTTGAAGGTGATGATGAACAAGAAGTGAATGCTTTGGCTGAACATTTAGCAAATGCAGTCCGTTCACAAGCACAAGTCGCATAAGGTGTATGGCATGAGTGATGTCATTAAAGACTTAAGTGAATTACGCTTAAGCTATGAACAAGGTGAATTGTACGAGACACAAGTAGCTAGCAATCCACATGAGCAATTCTTAGGTTGGTTTAATCATGCCTTAGCTGCTAACTTGCACGAACCATATGCGATGTCGTTGGCAACTGCAAGTGCTAACGGTCGTCCGCATGTCAGAACTGTATTGTTACGTGGTGCGACAGAAGCAGGGTATGATTTCTATACCAACTATGACAGCCAGAAAGGGGCAGATTTGGCAGAAAATCCATATGCTGAGCTGTTATTTTATTGGCCAAGTCTAGAGCGTCAGGTACGAGTGGGTGGGTATGTTGTGAAGATTCCTGAACAGGAATCTACTGACTATTACCATAAACGTCCACGTGATAGCCAGATTGCAGCTCATATCAGTACGCCTCAAAGCGGAAAGATCGAAAGTCGAGAGTTGTTACAGCAGCGTTTCCAAGACTTGCAACAACAAGTTCAAAGCCGTGAAGTACTCGATAAGCCAGAGTTTTGGGGCGGATATCGTCTGCAACCGGATTATTATGAATTCTGGCAAGGACGACCAAATCGTTTACATGACCGCTTGAGTTATGAAAAAATCGACGGTCAATGGACGTTGCACCGACTGATGCCTTAAATGACAAAAATACAAATTAAACAAAGACCTTTATTGACACGCCCTGAACAGTTTCAGGGCGTGCCTCCGTTTATTGCCGAGATTTTGGCAAGACGTGGAGTGCAGTCTGAACAAGAACTAGAGCTAAAACTTAAGAATCTGCTTGCTCCAGAGCTCAAAGGATTGGATGCTGCTGTCGCATTAATGGATCAAGCCATTGATGAACAGAAAAAAATTGTGGTTGTGGGGGACTATGATGCTGATGGTGCAACCAGCACAGCTTTAATGATGCTCGTGCTTCGCGATATGGGAGCACAAGTCGACTATCTGGTACCCGATCGTTTTAAATATGGCTATGGACTTACTCCTGCCATTGCTGAGCTTGCTCATCGAACTTATCAACCCGATCTATTAATTACGGTAGATAATGGAATTTCTAGTCATGCTGGTGTTGATGCAGCACATGCCCTAGGCATGCAAGTGATTATTACCGATCATCATTTAACAACAAAAGAAACCCCGCTTGCTGAGGCGGTGGTGAACCCAAATCAATTAGGATGTGAGTTTCCAAGTAAAGCGCTTGCTGGTGTTGGGGTTGCTTTTTATGTACTTGCCAATTTGGCGAGTCTACGTAATAGACAAGGCAAAAGCACAAGCAAAGTCACTCAATATCTAGACTTAGTCGCTTTGGGAACTTATGCAGATGTGGCTGTTCTAGACTATAACAACCGTATATTGGTCGATGCTGGTGTAAAACGCATTCAGCAACATCAGTGTCGAGTAGGGATTTTAGCCTTACTTGATATTGCTGGTCGAGAAGCAACTTCAATACGTGCGCAAGATTTAGGATTTGTGCTTGGGCCACGCATTAATGCAGCAGGGCGCATGGAGAGCATGCGCATCGGAATCGAGTGTTTATTAGCAGAGACGATGGAAACTGCATATCCGATTGCTCAGCAATTAAATCAGTTAAATATAGATCGCCGCCAAATTGAAGGGGAGATGAAGCAACAAGCTTTATCTGCCTTAGATACTTTGCAACTTTCACAGCAAGATATTCCTGCGGCGCTTGTTCTATTTGAAGAAAATTGGCACCAAGGCGTCATTGGTATAGTCGCGGGCCGTCTAAAAGAACATTTCCATCGGCCTACAATTGTTTTTGCACCCGATGAAGATGGTGTCCATATTAAAGGATCTGCACGTTCAATTGATGGGGTGCATATTCGAGATACCATTGAACAAGTTGCCGAACAACATCCTGAGTTAGTGAGCCATTTTGGTGGGCATGCGGCAGCGGCGGGCTTAACAATACGTAAAGAAAACTTTGAAGCCTTTAAAACGGTATTTAATAACTGTGTGGCTGCGATGGATGATTCAATCTTTCAAGCGACATTATGGACTGATGGCGAGCTACCTGTTTCTGCTTTGCAGTTAGATACTTTGAACTGGATTGAGCAGTTAGGGCCGTGGGGACAAAAATTTCCACTGCCTCAATTTGAAGGACATTTTAAAGTTATCGATTTCCGTTGGCTCAAAGAGACACATTTAAAGCTTAGATTGGCGATAGATCAATATAGTTTCGATGCGATTGCTTTTAATGCAGCAGGTCGCTTCGACTTTGACCCTATGCGTGACCATGTACATCTGGTCTATGAAATAGACCGTAATGTTTTTAATGGCAATGTGAGCTTACAGCTGCGAATTGTGCATTTAAATCAATAAAAAATCCGCTCAATTGAGCGGATTTTTTTAATCTAGGTAAGATTAGAAGCGGTATGCTGCACGAACACCATAAGTGTTGTCGTTATCACCGAAACCAATACGACCTTCAAGACTTACTTGCTGATTCAAGAATTTTTTAGCATTAATGCCCCATTCGTCTTTATCAGTTAAGTCATTGTTGTAGTAGTCCACACCTAAACTTAAAGTTTTATCGATGTAGTAGTCACCACGAACTTTATATTCGTCAAGGTCACCAAATGCGCCATAAGCTTCAAGGTTTACGTCATGTTGACCAACTTGAGTTACGTATTTCGCACGAACGGTAGGGTCTGCGCCATCTTTACCGTCTTTTTCGTCATAACCTTTAACACCTAAAGCAAGCAACAAACCTGGTGCTGGTAAGTAACCTACCTCAGCAGCATAAGTAGTTACTTTGCTGTCAATATTGGTGTTGTCGACTTCACGCTCATTTCTGCCTACATCACCGCTAAGGTAGAAGTCAGTGTTAGGAACATAATATTCAACACCTACGCCATATTGAGTATCTTTAGTACCGCTGTTATCGCCATAGTTAACGTGTGCGTTAACGTTGCTTGCACGGTTTAAGAATGCTGCTTCAGCAAGCGGTGAATTACGTGTTTGCACAGGATTGAAATAATAAGTCCCGTCAACACCGAATTTGCTTACGCTGCTGCCGTTATCTGGATCAAGATAAGTGTAAGAACCACCAACTTCAGCTTGGTAAGCGTTTGCTGCGCCGCTTACTGCAAGAGCAGATAAAAGAGCTGATGCAATTGCTAGTTTTTTCATGGAATCTCTCCCCTCTAAAAACGATTTTATAAATGTTTTGTTACAACTTTTAGTCTAGAGCAAAATCATTTACCGTCAATCTTGCACAAGTAACCGTACTGTAACCATGTGCTTTTTTTGTAAATATATTTAATTTAACTTATTGATTTTTGAATATAAAAACATAATGTTTTATTTTATTAAAATTGAGGAGATTTTGTGTAGAAACTCAAAAATGCTGGAAAAGTACCCAATTTTGTATGGGGATGTTACGAGTAAAGCTTAAAATCTTCTGAAAGAAATAAAAAACTTTTAAATTGAAAATACGAGTTAAAGATTAAAGCAGGTTCGAAGATAACCATAGCTATGATAAAATATTCGACTGTTTATCTGTTTTTATGGGAACACTCGCGTGGAAATTAATCCTTATCTAAACCAATTGAAAGACTTAACTGATCGTAGCCAAACACTACGGGGGTATCTTTGACTACGATCTGAAAAAAGAGCGTTTAGAAGAAGTTTTACGTGAGTTAGAAGACCCTGCGATCTGGAATGATCAAAACCGTGCTCAGGCAATGGCAAAAGAAAAGGGCGAACTAGAAAACGTTATTAATGTATTAGATGGCTTATCTACACAGCTTGAAGATGCCAAAGCAATGCTCGATTTAGCTGTTGAAGCTGATGATGAAAGCTTGCTGGTAGATGTGCAATCTGAGCTTGGCGCTGCCGAAGAAGAATTAGCAAAACTTGAATTCCGCCGTATGTTTAGCAACCCAATGGACCCGAATCCTTGCTATGTCGAGATTCAAGCAGGTTCAGGTGGTACAGAAGCACAAGATTGGGCTTCAATGTTATTACGTATGTATATGCGCTGGATTGAACGTCACGGTTTTAAAGCAGAACTTATGGAAGTATCTGATGGTGACGTAGCAGGGATTAAATCTGCAACGATTCGTGTTGAAGGTGAATATGCATATGGCTGGTTACGTACAGAATCAGGTGTACACCGTTTAGTGCGTAAATCACCATTCGACAGTGGTAACCGCCGTCATACGTCATTCTCTGCGGTATTTATTTCACCGGAAGTTGATGACAATATCGAAATCGATATTAATCCTTCTGATGTTCGTACTGATACTTACCGTGCATCTGGTGCAGGTGGTCAGCACATTAACAAAACAGATTCAGCAGTTCGTTTGACACACATCCCATCTGGTATTGTGGTTGCGTGTCAAAACCAGCGTTCACAACATGCGAACCGTGATCATGCATGGAAACAGTTACGTGCAAAATTGTATGAACTAGAAATGCAAAAACGTAATGAAGCGGCTCAAGCACTTGAAGACTCGAAGTCTGATATTGGTTGGGGTAGCCAAATTCGTTCTTATGTACTTGATGACTCTCGTATTAAGGACTTACGTACAGGTGTTGAAAACTCAAACACTGGTGCAGTTCTTGACGGTGACCTTGATCGTTTCATTGAAGCGAGTTTAAAGCAGGGGTTATAAGAGTCTTTTGAACTTTTAGTTCTCTAAAACTCTTAAATTTTTAGCGATTAAAACGGCAAAGCAGTTCAGTGATCGGAAGTTAATCGGAAAAATACGATATGAATATCGAAAAAAATGGATATGAATATCGAAAAAATGCGATATTATGTTTTCGAAATGCTGAACAAAGCTTTGTTCGTTTAAAAGACGTGTTGAGCCTATGGATATTGATGCAATTAGCAAAGCCCTAGCCAATCCTCTGCGTCGGCAGATTCTGCAATGGTTAAAAGAACCTGCGCATTATTTACCGGTAGAAGAGTGTGGTGGTAGTTTTGAAAAAGGGGTTTGCGCAGGTCATATTGAACGTTTGGGTAAAGTAGCTCAGTCTACCATGTCCAATCATTTGTCTGTATTACAGCAGGCAGGTCTCATTCAGGTCCAAAAATATGGACAATGGTCTTATTTTTCACGTAACGAAGCTTTGATTCAGCAATATATCGAACATTTAAAACAAACACTTTAAAACAAATAAAGTGTAAGTCGAGGCGATCATGGCTGAACTCAATACTCCCTTAACAGTTGGTGATTTTGAAATTAAAAATCGACTGGTAATGGCCCCATTAACACGTGCACGTAGTGGCGAAAGCCGTGTTCCAAACGACTTAATGGTGGAATATTATCAGCAACGTGCAAATGCTGGTCTCATTCTCACTGAAGCAACAGTGATTGGTTCAAAAACTGTGGGTTATGCAGACACTCCAGGACTATGGTCACAAGAGCAGGCACAAGCGTGGAACAAGATTATTGAAGCAGTTCATGCGCAAGGTTCAAAAATTGTAGTTCAACTTTGGCATGTGGGCCGTATTTCAGATCCTGAACTTTTGGATGGCGATATTCCTGTTGCACCAAGTGCGATTCAACCTGCGGGTGAAGTGAGTTTATTACGTCCTAAGCGCCCATATGTAAAACCACGTGCGCTTTCAATTGAAGAAATTCAAGAAGTTGTTGTTCAGTATAAACATTCAGCAGAGCTGGCTAAAGCAGCAGGTTTTGATGGTGTTGAGTTACACGCTGCAAATGGTTATTTAATTGACCAGTTCCTTCAAAGTAATACCAACCAACGTGATGATGAGTATGGTGGTTCGGTTGAAAACCGCGCTCGTTTATTATTAGAAGTGGTTGATGCCTTTATTGAAGTGTGGGGCGCTGGCCGAGTAGGTGTACATATTGCACCGCGTGGCGATTCTCATGATATGGGTGATGAAAATCCGTTAGCCACATTCGGTTATGTGGTTGAACAATTGAGTCAACGTAATGTAGCTTTCATTTTCTCTCGTGAATACGAAGCTGCCGATAGTATTGGTCCTAAACTTCGCGAAAAATTTAATGGCGTGTGGATTGCTAATGAAAACCTGACACCAGAGTCAGCAAAACGTATTTTGCGTGAAGGTCAGGCAGATGCTGTATCTTTTGGTAAGGCTTATATTGCGAACCCAGATCTTTTACAACGTTTAGAGCAAGGTCTACCATTAAATGAACTTCAACCAACGACTTTATATGCTAAAGGCGCTGAAGGTTATACGGACTATCCTGCTTTAGAAGCTTCATAAAATCATTATTTTATTTAGATTTACTATTTGCTGAACTTGCTCTTTTGTGAGTTCAGTCAATGACTTTTCTTGTATATGGTAGAGTTTAGGTATCGAAACTCTGCCATTTTTTTTATCTATGTTATATTTTCCCCAGTTTTTAAATTTTGACTATTTGAGGCAAACCGCTTGGCGACCCCATTTTGGTACAACACAGCACTCCATTTATTAAAACCGTTTTATCGCTGGCGGATAAAAAGACGTGCAGAAAGTCTGGAATTATATCATCAGGAATGTCTGGAAAGATTTGGGCCGTTTGAAGATCCGAAGAATGTAAAAGCCATCTGGTTTCATGCTGTTTCAGTCGGGGAAACCAATGCTGCACAGCCACTCATTGAGCACTATCTCAAACTTGGCCAGCCAGTTTTAGTGACCAATACTACAAAAACAGGTCAAGCTCGTGCCAAGTCACTTTTTTTAAAAGAACCTTATCTAGATTTATTCCAAGCAGTTTATTTGCCTGTAGACCAAAAACCGCTTTTAAAACAATTTTTCGAGTCATACCAACCGAGACTTTTAGCACTAGTTGAAACCGAGCTTTGGCCAAATTTAATCGATCAAGCCAAGTTGCAGCATGTACCATGTTTATTACTTAATGCTCGCTTATCTGAAAAGTCAGCAAAAGGTTATAGCAAAGTCTCAGGTTTAACTGCTGGTATGTTAAAGCAAATCGATTGGGTATTAGCACAAGATAGTGCAACCCGTCAGCGTTATGTCGAGCTTGGTTTAGACGAGCATAAAAGTCAGGTCGTTGGAAATATTAAGTTTGATATTCATGCACCTGAGGCTTTTATTAAGCAAGCTGCCCAATTGCATCAGCAGTGGTATTTGGCAAATCGTCAGGTTGTGACGATTGCCAGTACACATGCACCCGAAGAACAACAAATTTTGGAGGCACTTGCACCTCATTTAAATTCAGATCGTGAGTTGGTATGTATAGTTGTACCGCGCCATCCTGAACGCTTCGATGAAGTATTTGAGGTTTGCCAAAATTTAAATTTAGTCACTCATCGAAGAAGCATGGGGCAGAGTATTCATGCCAGCACGCAGGTTTACTTGGCCGATAGCATGGGGGAGCTTTGGTTATGGTACGCCTTAAGTCAGGTGTGCTTTGTAGGCGGTTCTTTAAATGAGCCGGGTGGTGGACATAATATTTTAGAACCTATGGTTTTAAATGTACCTACAGTGGTTGGACCTCGTTATTTCAACTTTCAAACAATTGTTGATGAGTTCATTGATGAAAATGGCGTACTGATTGCTCAAGATGCACAGCAGGTCGTTGATATCTGGTTGGCTTGTCTGGCAGAACCTGAAGCCACTGAACAGTTAGTGGTACAGGCGCATAAAGTATTACAGCGTAACCAAGGTTCATTACAAAAACATATTGGGGTGATTAACCGGTATTTGGCCGAAAAACCATGAATATTGTTTTACTAGAACCTGAAGATACTCAGTCAGAAATCTGGTCGATTCATTCAAAGCGCCAATTACAACATTTACGTGAACATCTTGATATTACGGCTGGCCAAAATCTGAAAGTTGGTATTCGTAATGGCGCGCGTTATGTCACTGAAATTATTTCGATTAACGAGCAAGAAGTTTGTATACGACCTATTAGTGAAGAAGCTGTCCCTGCAAAAATTCCGGTTCATTTAATCGTAGCTTTACCAAGACCCAAAGTTTTACGCCGTTTAATCATGGACAGTGTGACTTTAGGGGTTGAAAGAATTAGTTTGATTCATAGTTATCGGGTAGATAAAAGCTATTGGCAAACTCCATTTTTGCAACAACTCGATAACTATGTGACTTTAGGGCTTGAGCAAGCAGGTGACACGATTGTTCCTGAAATTCACATGTACAAACGCTTTAAACCTTTTGTTGAAGACATTCTACCAAGCTTGATCTCGAAAGAAACACCAGCCTATGTGGCTCACCCTTATGCCGAGCAGAGCATGCCAGTTGATATTCCTCATGCTTGTAGTGTAGTCGTGGGTCCCGAGGGTGGCTTTATTCCCTATGAAGTTGATTTGCTCACAAAAAACGGCTGCCAAGCTGTGAGCTTAGGCAACCGTATTTTAAGAACTGAAACGTCTATTTCTTATATTTTAGGTCGTCTCTTTAGTTGATGCTTCAGAATTTAAAAGTGGCTGATTTGCGGCCATTTTTAATTCCTGAATTGGGTAAGGAATATTAATTCCGTTCGCATTAAAAGCTTGCTTGACCTGAGCTTGAATAGTGCTCGTAGATGACGAAATATCAGTTTCAGTTGTATCAACCCACCAGCGTACAGTCAGGTTAACCGAGAAATCTGCTAACGCTGTAACGTTAACCGAGAAGGCTGGCTGACTCAGTACATTTCGGTCATTATTAAGAATATCTAAAATAATCTGTTTGGCTTTTTGTTCGTCATCGTCATATCCAATTCCGACTACAAACTCACAGCGTCGTTGTTGATAAGCAGTATTTACAGTTAAAGCACTGGTATAAACAGTTGCGTTTGGAATAACAATGCGACGACCATCTGGCGAGCGTAAGAATGTTGCACGAATTTGAATATCTTCAACAGTTCCTTCAAGCGAATTCACTACAATCGAATCGCCAATGCGGAATGGTTCGCTTAATAAGATTAAGATGCCTGACAGTAAGTTTTGAAAGATATCTTTAAATGCAAAACCAATTGCGACCGAACCAATACCTAAGGCACTCATGAGTTGGCCCGGTGTGAACCCTGGAATCATAATGACGAGAGCAATTAAGAAACCAAAGAATAAAATTGTTGTACTGCCTACACGGTTTAAAACAAGTACCAGATTTTGGCGAGTATAAGAGCGGTTTTCTAAGGTTTTACGAACAAAGAACTTAAATAATTTGGTCAGTAGCCAAAAAATAATAAAAACGATAATCGCAATACATATATAAGGCACACGTTCCCAGAAGCTATCCACGATTTTGTCGATAGTGGTATAGGCATCATGATACTTTTCAGTATGGGCTAAAACCGTTTGAGTGGTTTTAGTGCCCGCTTCTTGCAAAAGTTCGCCTGTATTTTTTGCGACATCCGTTAAGGATTTTTGTTCATCAGCCACGGCAAGTCTCAATTAAAAAAATTTATGAAAGCGATTTTCGGCTTTCATCATAGTAGGAGATAAAATGTGCGCCTACTATAATGAGTTCATCTAAATAATAAAGTGTTTTTTAATTAAAAGTATTCCGTTCCTTTTTGTAAGATTTGTGTCGGTGTTTCTAAGGTATCAGTTCCTGAGAAATAATAAAAAATTCCTGCTGTTGAAATAAGGCTAATTAAAATAGCGAATAAAATAAGCCAAGCCATGAGTTTTTCTATAAACGTTGCTGGTCGAACAGGACCGTACTCGTTTGGACCTGCTGTACCTGAGGCAAGCAGTAAATAAATCATAAAAAAGAACTGAACAACTGGAATGAACAATAGCAATCCCATCCAACCACTCTTATTTAGATCGTGCAGGCGTCGAACAACGAGAACAATATTTAAATAAATCAGGAACAGCGAAAAAGCCCAGACTACCAAGGCACTGGTTCCAGAAAGAGAGCTATAAAATTCAAAATTAAATAAATTGCTTGAAAGCTGAAAACTTCCAAGAAATGAAGCCAAAATGAAATAGCCCAAGAGGGTGACTAAATAAATCAGTCCATAACCACCCAAATAACTCATGCGGTTAAAGCGACCATGAATTGAAAAAGGGCTGTCTTTAAATGGAAGTTGTGGTGGACGTGAAGAGGGTGTTTCGGCAAACATATTATTTTATTCCTGTGCTGCGTCTAAAAGTTAAAATAATCTTTGTTGATGGTCAAAACCATCAAAACTTAAAAAAATTATAAAAGTAATGCGAGGGTCTGTTTATATTTTATCTATGATTGCGACAGAGAATACTTTTTAGATGATGGTAGGCAGATATTATGAATATTTAGTTATTCTAAATGAGTAATATCTAACGACACAGCATCAAAAAGTATTTCTGTCCCAAAGGGTTGTAGCTAAAATTACCCAAAACTGCGTTATGAAATTTGACAATAGGGGCGCTATTTTCTGCATTTCATGCCTTGTTTCGTGAAATTTTAGCTTACAACGCAATTTATATATAAAGTATGAACAGACCCTATAGACAAATGTTTTAAATCAACTTAATTTTATAAAAATGTTCACAATTTCGTATGCTTGAGTAAGTGGTTGATATGTGACCAAAGTCGGATTGTCTAGGCTTTGAAAGAGTCATCATACTGAAAAGGCATACAAATAAGATCCAGTAAAATAATAGCCACAGTCTCGAGATGGGATGCACAAGATCAAGGAAGTTGCGTATGAATGAGATCTATCCAGTACCAGAGGAATTTAAAAAAACAGCTCGTACTGTTGAAGCAGACTACTTTAAACGTTATCAACACTCTATCGAGAACCCAGATGAATTCTGGGCAGAGCAAGCTAAAATTGTCGATTGGATAAAGCCATTTACCCAAGTTAAAAATACCAGTTTTGACAAAGACAATTTCAAGATTGAATGGTTTGCTGATGGTGAGTTGAATGTATCAGCAAACTGCTTGGACAGGCATCTTAAAGAACACCCTCATAAACCTGCAATTATTTGGGAAGGGGACCATCCTTCTCGTCATAAAATCGTTTCTTATAAAGAATTACACGATGAAGTCTGCCGCTTTGCCAACGTTTTAAAGAAATATGGCATTGGTAAAGGTGACCGCGTTGTACTGTATATGCCAATGGTGACAGAGGCTGCAATTGCCATGTTAGCCTGTGCTCGTATTGGTGCGGTGCACTGCGTGGTATTTGGTGGTTTTTCGCCAGACTCATTGGCAAGTCGTATTGAAGACAGCCAAGCTAAACTGGTGATTACCGCAGACTCAAGTCTACGTGCTGGCAAACTATTACCCCTCAAAGAAAATGTCGATTTGGCTTTAGCATTGCCGGGTACCGAGTGCGTTGAAAACGTAATTGTGGTTTACCGCAATGCAAACCCGATTGAAATGAAGCCGGGCCGTGATTTGTGGTATCACCTCATTATTATGGAGGTAGATGCAGACTGTCCTCCAGAACCAATGAAGGCAGAAGACCCTTTATTTATTCTCTATACCTCGGGCTCAACAGGAAAACCCAAAGGGGTATTGCATACCACAGGCGGTTATCTGGTTTATGTAACCAGTACCTTTAAAGAAGTTTTTGATTTAAAACAAGATGACGTGTACTGGTGTACAGCTGATATTGGCTGGATTACAGGGCATAGTTATCTGATTTATGGTCCGTTGGCAAATGGTACGACTACCTTAATGTTCGAAGGTGTACCTCAATATCCAACATGGGCACGTCTTGGTCATGTGGTCGATAAACACAAAGTCTCTATTCTCTATACAGCGCCAACTGCGATTCGTGCCATGATGCGAGAAGGTGATTCGTTTGTACGTGAAAGTAACCGTAGCAGCCTGCGTTTGTTAGGTTCAGTGGGTGAACCTATTAACCCTGAGGCTTGGAATTGGTACTACAACGTTGTTGGTGAAGGCCGCTGTCCAATTGTTGATACATGGTGGCAAACCGAAACAGGCGGTATTTTGATTGCCCCATTACCGGGTGCAACAGCATTAAAACCGGGTTCAGCAACACGTCCATTATTTGGTATTCAACCCGCCATTGTAGATGGTGAGGGTAATGAGCTAGAGGGTGCGGCTGAAGGTAATCTTGTAATTAAAGATTCATGGCCGGGCCAGATGCGTACCATTTGGGGTGACCCAGACCGCTTTATTGAGGCGTATTTCTCAACCTTTAAAAATACTTATTTTACAGGTGATGGTGCTCGCCGTGATGAAGATGGCTATTACTGGATTACAGGTCGTGTTGACGATGTCTTAAACGTTTCAGGTCACCGTTTAGGTACGGCTGAAATTGAAAGTGCTCTTGTTTCACATGAATCGGTGGCAGAAGCTGCGGTGGTGGGTATGCCGCATGATATTAAAGGGCAAGGTATTTGTACTTTTGTGACCTTACAGGCGGGTGTTCCAGAGTCGGAAGAACTGCGTAAAGAGTTAATTAACTGGGTACGTAAAGTGCTTGGTCCAGTGGCTTCACCCGATGCACTGCATTGGGCACCAGCATTACCGAAAACGCGTTCTGGTAAAATCATGCGCCGTATTTTAAGAAAGATTGCGGCCAATGAGCTGGATAGTTTAGGTGACACTTCAACTTTGGCTGAACCTGCTGTAGTAGATCAGTTAATTGCAACGGTTTATCCTGATAAGCAAAAATAATCTCTAAGAAAAGCCCCATTTGGGGCTTTTCTATTGAGCTCGATTAAGAGCTTGCTAAAAAGTCAGCAGTATTTTGTACATTCGCGAATGTACTCAGCGCAGTTAAAAAAGCTGTTTGTACGTCTTCTGCTTTTGCAGTCTTCCCAGCATAGCTTAAATCACGAGTTGCCGTTGCATCTGCAATTAAGATGGGTTGATAGCCCAGTTCTTTGGCTGCGCGTGTGCCTGAATCAATACACATGTGAGTCATCATGCCTGTAATCACGAGTTGCTCAATTTGATGTGCTTTTAAACGTTCATCTAAATTGGTTTCTAAAAAACTGTTTGGATAGTGCTTTGTTACGATTAATGAATCACTGCTAGCACTAAGTTCAGGGTGAAGTAAAACCCCATCTGTATTTTCTTGGAAGAAACTCGCTTGTGGTGGGTTAATATGTTGCACATAAATGATTGGCAAGTTTTTCTCGCTAAAATATTGTTCGAGTTGTTTTATTTTTTCTAGCGCTTTCTCTGGCTCAACTAATTCCATTTTGCCATTTTTAAAATAATCATTTTGTACATCGATAATTAATAGTGCTTGTTTCATGAGATCACTCTTGTTGATATGAGATAAAACAAGATTATTCTCTGCCAGTAAAATCGGCTATAGTCAGATGAAAGCATTACCGCCAGATTTCTTTCGCCATGAAAAATGAATATTGAATTAGACCCGATTGATCTAAAAATTATTGCATTGCTTAAACAGGATTCTCGACTAACCAATAAGGAAATTGGACAGCGAGTTCATCGGACAGGGCAGGCAGTGGGTGCTCGAATTGCTCAGTTAATGGATGCTGGTGTCATTAAAAATTACACGATTGCCGTGCAGTATTCACATAAACAATTTATTCATTTGCATTTAAATGAACAACGAGCATTTGAAGAAATTGAAAATTTGGTTAAGCAATACGAACAAATCGATGAATGCTTTAAAGTCATGGGCAATGCTTGTTATATGATTGTCAGTCATTTTGAACCTGCAGCATTAAATGAATTTATTGAGGTTCTTTCAAAATGGTGCCGATATTCGGTTGAAACAGTCGTTCGAGAAGTTGAGAAACCTTAAAAAAATAAAAGCTCCAAGCCGAGTCTTGGAGCCAATAAAACTTTATTTTAATTTGTTGTTTTTATTATCTTGCGCTGTTTTTAACTGGAGTTTTTTAGGCTGATTTCGCTTGGATTTCTACCTCCTTTTCCTGCTGAAGTTCTAACTGACGAACGAGCGGCAGCACTTTTTCTCCGAAATATTCCACCTCTTCAATAAAGTGTAAGAATCCGGAAAGTACCAAATCGACACCTACATTTTTAAGCGCCACAATACGCTCTGCAATTTGCTGAGGTGTACCAATTAAATTGGTTTTAAAGCCATCGTTATATTGCACTAAATCTTCAAAAGTTGATTTTGCCCAGTTACCTTGTTGCTCTGGAGAAGCTGCACCTGCTTCACGAGTTGCATCGCCAAACGCATTTACGGCTTCAGTGTTGGCTTTATCAATAATTTCTTGCAGTACCGCTTTTGCTTCTTCTTCGGTATCTCTAGCAATAATGAACGCATTTACACCAATTTTGACGTGATGGTTATTGGCTTTTGCTTTGGTACGAATGTCTTCTACTTGTTTTTGAATTTCTTCGACGGTATTGCCGTTAGTGAAATACCAGTCAGAAACGCGAGAAGCCATATCACGTGCAGCACGTGAGCTACCACCTTGGAAAACTTCAATGTAAGGCTTTTGCAAAGGTTTCGGTTTAAGCGTGTAGTTTTGGAACTGGTAGTATTTACCATCGAAACTATAGTTGTCGGTGGTCCAGATTCCTTTTAGCGTGCGAATAAATTCTTCAGAGCGGACATAACGTTCGTCATGCTCAGGCCACTCTTCACCAATGGCATCAAACTCGCCTCTGAACCAGCCACTTACCACGTTAATCGCAATACGGCCTTGAGTTAAATAGTCAATTGTAGCCAGCTGTTTAGCCGCAAGTGCCGGTTTCCAAGGGCCGGGCAGAATAGCCGCAATCACTTTAAGTTTTTCAGTTTTTGCAAGTAATGCATGACTGAAACTCACAGATTCATGCTGGTTTTCTGCCCCATAGCCCGCCGTAAAACGAATTTGAGTGAGCGCATATTCAAAACCATTGTTTTCAGCAGCCTGTGCAAGTCGAACATTGTAGTCATAACTCCAGTCTGTACGCTGTTCGATGTTACTCACTACAAGGCCACCGCTTACGTTTGGTACCCAATAAGCAAATTTAATTGGTTGTTGTAATTGCGTCATGGTGCGCTCTCCCCATTCGTTATTTTTATTTAGCCATGTTGAGCTTAGGCAACATGCGTTAATGATTTGCCAGACTTGTGATGCAAACGAGACTCTGCTGCATCAAGATTTGGTACAGCTGCTGAAGGTAATACTTCTTCTTGCTCAATTTGCTTGTTAATACCTAGCTCTTGATTCGCTTGCTGGGTCTTAGATTTGATCACCTCGGCACGTTTACCTTTTGCTGGAGCCCATTCTAAAATTGGTAATGCACGCGCTACTGCTAGGGTGATACGGTCAGCTAATTGCTCACTTTTCACTGTATATTCAGAGGTAAAGTCACGATCTGTCGCGTATACACCAATTGGCAAAGTTTGTGCTTGGAAGAAGCTAAACAATGGGCGGAGTTGGTGCTCGAGTACGAGTGCATGACGATCACTACCACCTGATGCAGCTAAAAGTACAGGCACATCAACTAATGCTGTTTGTTCAACAAAGTCGAAAAAGTGTTTGAAAAGACCTGTAAAAGAGGCGCGATAAACAGGAGTACCTACAATTAGGGCATCTGCTGCTTCAACTGCTGCAAGGTCATCTTGTACACGCTGTGGAAGTTGGTTGCGATAAAATGCACCGCCTAATAATGGTCCAATTTCACTTAATTTAATAAAGTGAACTTTAATATCAATTGCTTCAGATAACTCATCAAGAATGGCCTGAACCAGACTTTCGGTTTTAGATGGGGTATTTAATCCACCAGAAACGGCAACAATATTTAAAGGTTTTGATGATGCGATACCAGTCATGATTTGGTTCCTAAGCCTAAAAAACAACATTGGACTTATTAATCAACAATGACGGCAAACTGTAAAATAACGAAATTGGTCAACCTTATCAGTTTTAAATATAAAACCTAAATAGTTGATTTTTATACTTTGTAATTTGTTTAAGTTTCTGTTTTTATTTCATATAATTATAGTTGATATATTTTTTATAATAAAAAGTAAGCTTATATAAAAAACAGATTAATTTTGATTAAAAGGTAAAAACATCTGAAAATTGAGGCTAAGTTCAGCATTTATCAACATTTTGCATAAAAATGGATAAGATGAGCATATCTTTCATCTAAATAGTAGGGTTACAATAGGCCATACTTATGCTCAAGATTACTTTAATCGCTTATGAATATTTTAATCGTTGATGATCATCCTTTGTTTCGTCATGCTTTAATTCAAGCAGTACGTTATAGCCTGCCACAGGCACAAATTCATGAAACAGCTTCGGTTGATGAGTTTTATGAGCGTTTGGAAAATGGGGCAGAACCTGATCTGGTATTACTCGATTTAAATTTACCGGGTGCTTCAGGCTTTTCGGCTCTGGTCTATGTAAGAGCACAATATCCAGCTATTCCTATTATTGTGGTTTCTGCACACGAAGAAGCTTCAATTATTCAACGTGCGATTGCACATGGTGCAATGGGTTATATTCCTAAATCGGCTCATCCAAGTCATATTGGTGAAGCGATTCGTCAAGTTCTAGATGGCGAAATCTGGTTACCACCAAACCTACCATCAAATATTAATCTTGACTCGCGAGCGGCAGATGAAACTGCTTTGGCTGAACGTATTCAGTCTTTAACGCCTCAGCAATTCCGTGTTTTGATGATGGTTGCAGAAGGTTTGTTAAATAAACAAATCGCTTATGAGCTCGATGTTTCAGAAGCCACCATTAAAGCGCATGTAACTGCCATTTTTAGAAAATTAGGTGTGCAAAATCGTACCCAGGCTGTATTGGCAATTAGTGCATTAAATATTGAAGATAAGAAAATCTAAAAATAAAAAAAGACCTCAATTGAGGTCTTTTTTATATGTTCCACTTAGGCAAGGCAATCTTGCTTTGGTGTTAGGCTGTCGCAGTACAGTGGGTTAAGCGCACATTGCAAATCATCAATTTGTTCTTGAGTCACATAGCCTTTGCTTTTTAAATATTCAGCCACACGGTCATCACGTAAGCTTAAGAAAGCTGCATCATAAACACCTAAATCAACAAACAGAGCAGCTGTTTCCAGACTGTTGAAGCGATCAAGGAAAATGTCATTGCCATACATTAAGAAGATATGGTCGAGTTTTGCTTTTTCATCTACATGCAAACGTTCAGCAAGTTGATGCGGAGGTGTCTTAATAAAGAGCAAGTCAGAAAGCTCATCAAACTGAGTCATATCTAACTGGTTTTCGCCAAGTTTGACATGACCTAGCCAAGCTTTGAAAACTAAAACAGCGCCACCACGGAGTAGCATGCTCCAGATTTGATGGCGTGTGTCGTGATCAAGATTTTCACTTTCAGCAGTAAGGACTTTTAAGAAGTTCTCTTCTTGTTGCGCTAACTTGTCGAATAAGCCCAAGCCTTGTGGATGATAAGCAGCAGGTGCAAATACATCAAAATTTAGATCGTGAAATACATTAAGCGCGAGAGGTACAGCACACTGATAAATTGTGTTAAGTGCTTTGATATGTGCTTCGCTTAGTTTGCTATGTGGAAAAATACTCTGCCAATCTAATTCTGGAAGTAAGGCATTGGCACTGTATTGGCGATAAAATTGTTGAGACGAAAGTTGCCCTTGCGGGTTGTTATCAGAAATATTCATGGCAGTGGTCCTTTGCGTTAATTCATGAGCAGGGGGCGATAAGGCAAAATAAATTTTCAGACAAATAAAATGCGTTTTGAATATTTATGTGTCATGCAGAAAGCAAGTAGAATACGACTAAAGTCGTATATGGTGGTTTTTAGTAAATAAATAATTATAAAAACAATGTCTTATGAAATTGTAACTAGGTGTACACGTGTTCACTTACAAAAAAGGTGGGCTTTGCCATAGAAAAAGAGTCTTTGGAAATTTTGGTCAATACTTTATTGGGTAAAAGTAGACTTTTTGAGCAGTTCTGCCTATTGGCTTAAATTTAGCCAAACGTTTTTGCCAAGAATCGCTCCCAAACCTATGAAAGGTTGAGGAGCGAAAAAAGATTAGTCTGCTGTGCTGGCAATTTTAAGCCCAGATAACCAAGCTCTTAATGAGGCAGGTTTAAGTGGTTTTTTAAGTAAAACAATATTCAGCTCTTTGAGTTGCTGTGGTAATTCTGGGTGAGAATCTGCTGTAATTAAAGCCACTGGAACATCTTCTTGACGATTTTGATTAATAAAATCAACGCCTAGCTGGTTGTTATTCAAGTGTTGGT
Organism: Acinetobacter sp. ABJ_C4_1; assembly: GCF_044538495.1. Classification (NCBI taxonomy): domain Bacteria; kingdom Pseudomonadati; phylum Pseudomonadota; class Gammaproteobacteria; order Moraxellales; family Moraxellaceae; genus Acinetobacter; species Acinetobacter sp. ABJ_C4_1. Next base: position 70,455 of record NZ_JBIUCQ010000004.1, read on the forward strand.
CAATGAGCCAAACCTGAATATTTTCTTTTTGAATAATTTCTAAAGCCTGCTCAGGTTCGGTAGCTTTGAACACCTGATAACCCCATCGACCTAATAAACTACTCATACCCTCTAAAATAGTTTCATCGTTGTCTAAGCATAAAATACGGTACGCTTTGGTTTTTAAAGGCACTGCTTGTACAGTCGGAGTTGCAACTTTTGGTGGCTCGACAATAGGCACCTCAATCATAAAGCATGAGCCTTTGCCCAACTCTGAGTACACATGAACTGGGTAATTTAGCAAACCTGTCATACGTTGGACGATGGCAAGCCCTAACCCTAAACCTTGTTCACCCCAAGGTGACAAATGTCCACAACGTTCAAATTCTTGGAAAAGCTTAATTCGTTGTTCTTCAGCAATACCTGGTCCGGTATCCCAAACGCCAATTCGAATATGATTCGGCTGTTGTGCGGAACGGAGTACACCAACCACCACTCGACCTTTGGCGGTATAGCGTAAAGCATTGCTGACAAAGTTTTGAATAATACGACGAATCCACTGTGGGTCGGTATCAATCCAGAACGACACATCATGAACTTTTAGTGAGATATTTCGCTGAGCAGCGATCGACTTAAACTGTAGTTCGAGATCGCTTAATAAATCGTGTAGAGGATAAGGCTGTCTTTTCGGTTGGATACTGCCGCCTTCTAAACGAGCGATATCGAGTAGGGCAGACAGCATACTTTCGGCACCATAGAGTGCTCGGTCAAGTTGTTGTAAAGTTTGACGGTCTTCTTCTGTCGAAATACTTTGCTCAAGAACAGTACTAAACAGACGAGCAGCGTGCATAGGCTGTAATAAATCGTGACTTGCCGCGGCAATAAATCGACTTTTTGACATATTGGCCATATCGGCTTGTTCACGTGCAAGCTGTTGTTCTGTTAAGGCATCGGCAAGCTGTTGAGTTCGATCCTTTACACGAGCTTCAAGGACTGCTTCGTTCGCACGGAAAGCGGTAATATCAGCAAATGTTGTCACAAAGCCACCGCCTGAAATTGGGTTGCCTCGCATTTGAATCACACGGCCATCTTTACGAATACGTTCAAATTCGTGGGCGCTTCCGACTTTCATCCAGTGTAAGCGTTTACGAACATGTTCTTCGACTGAACCGGGACCACATTCACCGCGTTCAGCGTTATAACGAATCAGGTCGGCAATTGGGCAGCCGACATAAACTAAGTCTTTTGGATAGCCAAACAATTTTAAATATTGATTGTTCCACGCGACCAGACACATATTTTTATCAACCACACTTACCCCTTGGGTCATGTGGTCAATCATGGTCATAAGTAGGTTCTGATTAAAACGTTGCCACTGTGATGCTTGGTCTAAAATATTAGCGACTTGACCCAAAGCAAGGCCGTTATTAATCATTGCTGTGGTCAGCAATGTACGTGCAGAAGCGGCACCGATAATACCTGCCAGATATTGCTCGGTAAAACGCCACCACATGCCGTTGGCAATACTATTCGGGTTAAGGGTGAGGTGGTTTTGCTCACAAAAGTTTTCGAACGCTTGCGTAGTGGGTTGTTCACCTGTAATTCTTTTGGCTAAGGCAAATAAATCACCTACTTTTAAGCGAGCTGCATCATGGGGGAGGTAGGTTAAATCGGTAGATGTATGCGGTGAAGGTAGAGGCTTGGTTTCATAATAAAAAAAGCTTTCTGCCTGAATTTGTTCGGCTACACTTGGACGGTAAAGTTTAGAAATCCAGATATATAAAAGAATATTTAAACCGAGTGACCAAATCACACCGTGTGTTAAAGGTGCAAATGACTCAAAACCAAATAAAGACTCTGGACGTAAGGCATTAATGCCAAAAGGACCAAAAAGCAAAATACTTTGAGCAGCATCCTGATAGGCTTCAGGCAAGCTACGTAAAATCGTTGGAAATAGTAAAGTATAACTCCACATTAAAAATCCAATGATGAGTCCTGCATAAACACCTTGGCGGCTTCCACCTCGCCAATACAATCCCCCAATCAGTGCAGGTGCAAATTGAGCAACCGCACTAAAAGCCAGTAAACCAAATACTGAAAGTTGGTTAATATCATTAAAAAAATGGAAGAATAAAAAGCCGAGTAGCATCACTGCAACAATACTGATACGACGGCTAAACTTCAAAACTTTAGGTAAATGTTTGTCGTGACGTGACAGCAACTTAAAACGCCATAGGGCTGGCATAATCAGGTCGTTACTGAGCATAATAGATAATGCTACTGATGACACCAGTAACATACCTGTTGATGCAGAGAACCCGCCCAAAAAGGCCAGTAAGGCCAGCCACTCTTGGTTATAACTTAAAGGCAAGGACAGTACAGCCACATCGGGCACAGTTAGGAACTTTGGTGCGGCATGCAAAGCCCAACTTGCGATTGGAATAATCGCAAGAATAGTCAAAATGAGATAAACCGCGAACCACTTACGGGCACCGCGAATGTGTTTTTCATCGCGTAGTTCGACTACCGCCACGTGGAACTGACGTGGTAAACAAATAATGGCTAAGCCAGCCAGTAAGGTTTGAATCCAGAAGGTTTCAGGCACACCAAAGAGCTGTACTTCTTGAAAAGTCTGGTTCACATCAGAGGTCATTTGGCTGAGGTTAGCTGGCGATTCAAAAATAAAAAATAAAGCCACACAAAGTAAGGCAAATAACTTCACGAACGACTCAAATGCAACCGCCAGCATGAGTCCGCCGTGTTGCTCCGTGTTTGCGATCTGCCTTGTACCAAAAATCATGGCTAAAATCGCAAGCACACTGGTGAGCAATAACACGCTGTTAGTCGTCGTATGAATATGCGAGCTTTGCTCCATAATGACAGAGGTACTTAAAGCAATCGCACGGAGCTGTAAGGCGAGATAGGGAATAATCGCAATAACGGCAAGAATAGTCACCAAGGATGCGAGTACACCACTTTTACCATAGCGTGCTGCGACGAAGTCAGCGATTGACGAAATCGCATGATGCTGGCGAACTCGACCTAAACGCCGCCAGATATCATAGCCAAACCAGACAAATAAAAGTGGACCTAAATAAATAGGTAAAAAGATAACGCCTTCACGTACGGCAGCGCCGGTTGCACCATAAAATGTCCATGAAGAACAGTAGACACCTAAAGTTAAACTAAATAAAAACATGCGGCCACGTGTGCCGAGACGACTGGCATGCTTCTCACCAAAAAAAGCACAGACAAATAAAAGCGCAATATAAAGAGTGAGAACCCCAATAATCAGCCAGCTGTTCATATGACCTACATAAGTGAAACCTTGTGTCTATCATAACCTATGCCGAAACAAAGCTATAAATTGATTAAATTTTAACGACCAAAGTCTAAGTTACGACTAAGCTGGAATCTTGCTAACTTTAATTATGAAAAAATACATTAAAAAAAAGTGACCAAGGTTGGGCACTATGTAAGGAGTTTGGTTATGGATCAAAGCCAAGTGGAACAGATTCTACGTAATCCAAAGTTTCAAAAAATGGTCAAGACAAAAAGTGCATTAAGCTGGACCCTCACCATCATCATGTTAGTTCTCTACGTGGGCTTTATGCTACTTGTAGGCTACAACAAAGAATTTTTGATGAGTTCATTTAGTGGCGGTGTAACAACATGGGGGATCCCTCTCGGAATAGGAATTATCATTTTATCTTTCGTACTTTGTGGCGTGTATTCCTACATCGCGAATAACACCCTTGATCAGTTGAGTGAAGAAGCGTTGAAGGAAGTCGAAGCCATCACGCACGAGAAAGGATTACACTAATATGAAATGGAATTCATTAAAAGCGAAAGCCTTACTGGCTGCAGCATCGTTATATTCAACTGTTGCTATGGCTGGCCCAGATTTAGGTGAAGCAGAGCAACAAGCAACCAACTGGCATGCCATTATCATGTTTGTCATCTTTGTTGGTTTCACATTGTTTATTACTAAATGGGCTGCAAAACAAACTCAATCAGCACAAGACTTCTATACGGCTGGTGGTGGAATTAGTGGTTTCCAAAACGGTTTGGCCATTGCGGGTGACTTTATGTCAGCGGCGTCATTCCTTGGTATTTCCGCAATGGTATTTAGCTCAGGTTTTGATGGCTTGCTCTATTCACTCGGATTCATGGTAGGTTGGCCAATCGTTTTATTCTTGGTAGCAGAGCGTTTACGTAACCTCGGTAAATATAACCTTTCCGATGTCGTGTCATTCCGTCTTGAAGAAAAACCGGTTCGTACTCTAGCTGCTTTTAGCTCGCTTGTTGTTGTCGCGTTTTACTTGATTGCGCAAATGGTGGGTGCAGGTCAGCTCATCAAATTACTATTTGGTTTGAACTACAACATCGCTGTAGTCATCGTTGGTCTATTAATGATGGCCTATGTAATTTTTGGTGGCATGTTGGCAACCACATGGGTACAAATCATTAAAGCGGTGATGTTACTGAGCGGTGCAACCTTCATGGCATTCATGGTAATGAAAGCGGTTGGTTTTAGCTTCAGCAACATGTTTACTCAATCTATTGAAGTGTTTAGTAAAGTTCATAATATCAGCCTTGAAGACGCTTCAAAAATTATGGGGCCAGGTAAACTTGCTGCAAACCCAATTGATGCTTTATCTCTTGGTTTAGCACTCATGTTTGGTACAGCTGGTCTTCCACATATTCTTATGCGTTTCTTCACTGTAAAAGACGCAAAAGAAGCACGTAAGTCGGTTGTTGTAGCAACAGGTTTTATTGGTTACTTTTACCTTTTAACTTTCATTATTGGTTTCGGTGCGATCTTGTTCGTATCAAACAACCCGCAGTTCCTTGATGTTGCAAAAATGGCAGTATCAGGCAAGCTTGAGCTGGTTGGTGGTAACAACATGGCGGCTGTGCATTTAAGTGATGCTTTAGGCGGTGACTTGTTCATGGGCTTCATTTCAGCAGTAGCGTTCGCAACGATTCTTGCTGTTGTTGCTGGTTTAACACTTTCAGGTGCATCTGCAATTTCACACGACTTATACGCTAACGTATTTAAGAAAGGTCAAACAACTCCAGCTTCTGAACTTCGTATGTCAAAAATCGCGACACTTGGTTTAGCAGTTTTTGCCATGATTTTGGGTATTTTGTTTGAAAAGCAAAACGTAGCATTCATGGTAGGTTTAGCATTCTCCGTAGCGTGTTGTGCAAACTTCCCAGTACTTGTTCTTTCAATGTTCTGGAAAGGTTTAACTACACGTGGTGCAGTAATTGGTGGTGTGGTTGGCTTGGTTACAGCGGTTGTACTGATCATCTTGTCTAAAGCAGTTTGGGTTGATACTTTAAAAATCTCTGATACACCAATTAACCCGTTTAACGGCCCTGCATTATTTGCGATGCCATTGTCTTTCCTTTGCTGCTGGTTCTTCTCAGTGACTGACAACTCAGCACGTGCGAAAAAAGAACGCGCTTCTTTCGATGCACAATATGTACGTTCAATGACAGGTATTGGTGCTTCTGGCGCATCAGACCACTAATCAAAATGTATTGAACATCTCAAAAAAAGCCCTACGGGGCTTTTTTGTTTCTCTTGTATGGCTTACTCAAAAGAAGCTCCTTAATAAAGAACAACTTGTTTATCCTATTTTTTGTACAGTATGATTTTCTATAATTCAAAACATAAAGAAAAAATGGAAAATAATTAAATGCGATCTATCATCGAGTTTTGGGCAGGTTTTCGATTGTTGCCTTCGGCATGGTTGCTGTTTGTGCAGTTCATTTTACTTATTCTGGCCATGCTGACTTTTGATAATGAGGCGTATAGAACCTTCACTTGGGCATTGGGAGTTCTCGCTTTACTCATTATTGCTAAGGTTATTCGTCAGACCCCCATGTTCACTTTTCTGGGCCTTACATTTGTAAGTGGGGCAATTGTATCTTCAGTTTTTATTTTATTAGGCTACAGCAATTTAACGATCCAGATTTTTGCCCATAGTTGTGAAGCGTTAGCTTACTTTTCGGCAGCTTATGGTTTATTCCGTTATATGTTTGCCGACCGATATCTAACACGGGATGAACTGTTTGCAGCAGCAGCTGTTTTTACCTTAATCGCTTGGGGCTTTGCATTTTTATACAACATTTGTCAGCTACTCATTCCTAATAGCTTCCAAAATCCAAACCATGTCCATCACATACAAACTTGGCTAGATTTACTGTTTTTAAGCTTTAGTTTGCAGTCAGCAACAGGGCTGTCTGATCTCATGCCTCTTAGCCCACCAGCACGTGTTTTAGCAATGCTACAAATGTTTTGTGGCGTTATGTACTTGGCATTAATTGTTACGCGTTTGATCGCTTTACAGTACATCTCACACGCACCTAAAAAGAATTCTGATAAATAAAGAAGGAGGTGTTGAGTTTATTTACACCTTTGTAACTGCAATATTATTTAAGTTTACTTAAAGTATTATCGGCTTTCTCTATTGAAAGATATAACTTTGTTCATTCCTGAATGTCTTTATTGGCTTTAAGCCTGTCATTTTCATTAAAATAATATGGAGGATTTATGCCTTCCAAACAAACGAGTTGGTTCGCAAATGTTAATCCCAATGTCTTTTTGGGTACGGTCATTATTATTGCTTTATTCCTAGCAGTTGTTGTGATCGCTCCGAGTTCTTTTGAACTTCTCACGCAGCAGTTAAAACAGTGGATCACTGATTCATTTAGCTGGTTTTATGTTTTATCGGTTGCTTTCTTTCTTATACTACTGATTTATATTGCCTGTTCTTCGATAGGTCGGATTAAATTAGGCCCTGACCATAGTCAGCCCGAATACAGTAACGGGTCATGGTTTGCCATGTTGTTTACTGCGGGTATGGGTATTGGCCTAATGTTCTTTGGTGTTGCTGAACCTGTCATGCACTATGTCAATCCACCAAGTGGAGATGCACAGACCATTGATGCAGCCCAACAAGCTCTACGTGTGACCTTTTTCCACTGGGGCTTACATGCATGGGCAATTTATGCTGTGGTCGGTTTAGCACTAGCTTATTTTGCTTATCGTCATAATTTGCCTCTAAAGACCCGTTCAGCTCTTTATCCACTCATTGGTAAAAAGATTTATGGGCCATGGGGTGATAGCATCGATATATTTGCGACCATTGGTACGGTATTTGGTGTAGCGACTTCTCTCGGATTTGGTGTCACCCAGATTAACTCTGGTTTACATTATTTATTTGGTGTCGAGCAAAGTACCAATATCCAAGTTTTGCTCATTATTTTTGTGAGCATTTTAGCTTCATTATCTGTGTTCTTAGGCCTAGATAAAGGGGTCAAACGCTTATCAGAACTAAACTTAGTTTTAGCTTTAATATTATTAGTATTTGTCTTCATTGCTGGCCCTAGTATTTATTTACTCCAGACCACTATTCAAAACACAGGACAATATATCTCTAACCTTTTTACTATGACATTCAATTTATATGCTTATCAGCCAAATGGATGGATTGGGGGGTGGACCATTTTATATTGGGCTTGGTGGATTTCATGGTCGCCATTTGTGGGCATGTTTATCGCGAGGGTTTCACGTGGTCGTACCATTCGAGAGTTTATTGTAGGCGTTCTACTTATCCCGACAGGCTTTACCATTATCTGGATGGGCTTTTTAGGAAATGCTGCGCTATTTAGCATTATCCATGAACATCAAACCACTCTCATTCAGGCTGTTCAGCAAGACTCATCAGTTGCACTGTTTGAATTCTTAGGGCACCTGCCATGGTCAGGTGTTATGAACATTCTGGCTACTATTTTAGTGGTTTTATTCTTTGTGACTTCAGCGGACTCTGGAGCACTCGTTACTGACTACTTAACTGCAAAAACTGAAAATTCACCTACTTGGCAGCGCCTGTTCTGGACAGTGCTTATGGCGGTGCTGGCTATTATTTTACTCTTGGTTGGCGGTCTTGCTGCACTTCAGTCTTCCATCATTATGAGTGCGTTGCCGTTTACTGTAGTCATGCTCTTGATGAGTTGGGGGTTAATAAAAGCTTTGCATCTTGATGTTACAAAAATGCAAGCAATTCAGGAAGCTCGCATTACTCCACGTGCTATTCATAACCCTAGAAGTTGGCAACAACGTCTTGGTTTAATCATGCACTATCCTCATAGCGAAGAAGAGGTTAAGCAATATATTGAAAAGCAGGTTTCACGTGCTTTTGAAAATATTCAGCATGAGTTTAAACGCCGTCATCTTGAGGTTTCGATTAGTGAAGTTGAGGACGGTATGCAACTTCGAGTCGATCATCACCATGAAATTAATTTTATTTATAAAGTTGTTTCACGTGAAACAGTGCCACCAAGTTTTTTAATTGGGCGTACTGAAGCCGAAGATGGTCAGTATTTCCAAGCTGAGGTGTTTTTGAGAGAGGGTGGACAAAACTATGATGTAATGGACTGGACGCAGGAAGATTTAATTCAGGACATTATTGACCAGTATGAACGTCATTTACATTTCTTAAATATCGTACGTAGTTAAAAGCCATAAAAAAAGGACTCGATTGAGTCCTTTTTTTTAATTCAATTTCTAAATTAGATTAGAAACGGAATTTAGCATTTAAGCCGATAGTTTGTGTGTCGTAGCTAGACTTTTTAACGTCAGCTTTCATGTAAGACGCACCAACTGCAAGAGCAGGAGTGATGAAGTAGTTTACATTACCACCCCAAGCTTGGCGGAATTCACCAAGGTCATTACCTTTGATGTTAGCTACACCGTCGTTACCGATGAATGCAGCACCAACGCTTAACTTAGGAGTTAAGTAAAGGTCAGTTTTTAAACCGTATTGGTTTTCTTGACCGAAAGCACCAGCAGCTTCAAAACCGATTGCCATGTTAGTTCCGTCGATTGGACCTACATATTTAGCACGTGCTGTAACAGCATCTTGATCGTTTTGGATAGCAGCAGTTTGGTTAACAGCAGAGTAGATACCGTTGCCCATGATACCGAAGTTATCTAAAGCAAATTGGTTAGCTACACTTGTGTAACCAACAGCCATCAAGAAGTTAGGTAACAACATTGCACCAACTTCTAAAGCATAACGGTCGCCGTTGTCATCTTTAGAGAAGTTGTTTTTACCGTCAACGTCAGTGTGGTTATAAGTAGCGCTAGCGTATACAGGAAGGTAAGGAGTAGGAACGTAAGCCTCACCTTTAACACCGTATGTACCAATATGGTAGTTTCGGTTGTTTTGATCATATTGTTGATAGCTATAACCTAAAGACACGCTAGAAGCTTGGTTTAAGAAAGCTGCTTCAGCTAAAGGACCCTTAGCTGTATCAACATTTTTCAAATAGAATGTACCAGCAACGTCACCAGTGAAGTTTTTATCATTTGCAGTTGTGTCAACATATTCAGATTGACCTTGAACTTCAAATTGATAAGCATGAGCACCGGTCATGGCTAATAATACAGCAGTGGCTAAACCAAGTTTTTTCATAATCATTTCCAGCATTAACAAGAGATAAAGCTGGGGTCATTGTATTGTAACAATTTATGAAGTCAATAATAGATGAAACCTAATGTTAAGGAAATTTGACACTTATGTTAAAAATGGTTAAAAAAACATCAATTAAAGTGTTTTATGTCAACCTGCTAAAAAAATGAACATTAACAAGCAGCTAAACCTTAAGCTTCCTAAGGATTTGACATTAAATAGTTTAAAAATAATTACATTTACAATTGGAAAAAATGATTTTATTGATCGGATTTAACGTTAATAAGTTTGTCGATCTGTCTAATAAGTAGTCGCTCAAACATTATTCTTGTTTCAGTTTTTATATATTTTGAGTAATAGTTAACATTATTTTGATAAGTTTATCTAAATAATCTATCTATTTTGAATTATTATATAATTGAATAAGGCAAAAAAAATACGTTTTTAAATCAAAAAAACGATTAAAAAATTAATTCTGATCATTTTAATCAACTTTACAAACTTAGAGATAAGTCACAAAATTCAATTGCAAAGTTTACTATCTAACATTTTTATGGTTAGGAGTGCTTTCCCAGATACGATGTGTTATCACATCAGACTTTACGAGCTCAGCTTTCCCCAAGGTTGAGCTTTTTTTTATCTATAAGAAAACATTAACATTTATTAAAAAAATTACATGAAATTTATTCTTTTTAGTTTGTATAAAAAGAACCCAGCTTAGCGCTGGGTTTCGGATGCTGGGAGAGACATCCAAGAGGAAAAAGAACCTTTTTATAGAATTGCGAAATTTACTTCATCTGTAAAATGGAGTTTTGCTATGACCATCATTTGCTCTTTCGATCAGATTTTTATGAAATACAAACGATGAAAGCGTATATTGCGTTATTCGAACTTTGTTGCTGAACTTCTGCGCAGTAAAGTGCTAGGATGCGAGTTAACTACTTCATTCTATAGTTGTGATCATGGTAGGACATTTACGGAGTACCAGCTAGAAATGTCAGGATTACGTTCAGAACATATCAGTAATCGACTATTTTTCTTCATGTTGGTCATTATTCTGTCCTTACTGTTTATGGCTGTGCCTCTTATTGTCAGCAGTTATCAAGAGTATTTAAAAACTAAACAAGCTTTGGTTGAAATCAAAAGCTTAAAATCGATTGCTGAAGTTGCAAATAAGGTATCTAAAGAACGTGCACCGGCAAATAAATTAATGTCGAGTAACGCTGCCGACTTTTTAAAAAATCAGAAGAAGTTAAAAGAATATCGACTTACTGTCGATCAGCAAATTAATGAAACTATTCGTATTTTAAAAGAAGAAGGCTATTCCGATTTAGCACATACTTTAGATACTAAATTTAAAGATGATTTGAAGCAGGCGCGGGCTGTCGTCGACTATTATGCCGCAACACCTGAACAAGCACGAACCTCTATGCAATTCGATCATGCAATTTTGGGGATGTTCGGTGCTTGGGATAGCTGCCGAGAAATTTTGCAAAAACTTATGTTGCAGTTAAAAAGTAAAGATAGCCAAATTAATAACTATTTTACTTTGATTGTTGTATTAACCGATATGCGTGATCAGGCCGGTCGCACCGCATCTAATGTTATTGCACCAGTGACTTTTAAAGAAACCATACCCAATGATAATCGGGCGCGCTCTTTGCAGACTCAACAACAAGCTCGGTACTTATGGGCACTTGTAGATACGCTACAGTCTGAGCAGGCTAAGACTCCAGAATATCATCGCCTTTACGCGAGAGTTAAAACTGAATTTTTAGATAAAGGTGTGCCTATTGTTGGTCAACTTTTAGAAGAAAGCCAAAAACATGAGAGTTATCATTTAAATGGAACTGAACTGACAGACCAAATTGTTGATAAATTTACAACAGTCATCGATTTACAAAACTTTCTACTTAATAAAAGTGTCTTTATTGCTTCTCAAGAAAATTATTTGGCAAAAAAGAAATTCTTTCTGACTTTACTTATTTCTAGCATATCGTTAGCGGCTGCTTTACTTACCTTAATTTATGCAAAGAGAAGGGTATTTGAGCCCCTTATTCAGGCCCGTACCTTAATTCTTGATTTGTCTCATAGCAAAGATTATCCAGTAGATGAGTTGAACCCTAAAAAGGGTGAGTTTATTTCACTGTTTGAAGCGATTGACCGTTTACAAAGAATGCTTAAGCAACGAGATGCTTTCGAATTCCAACTTAAAAATATTGCAAATACAGACCCTTTAACAGGTGTATCCAATCGTTTGGCTTTATCTGAATATTTAAAAATTGTGGAGAGCTACCCTCAAAAATTTTCACAAACGTGTTTAATGATTATTGATATAGATCGCTTTAAAGATGTGAATGATCAATATGGTCATATTGTCGGTGACCAAGTGATTAAACGTATTGCCGATCAATTAAAAGCGAACGTACGCGCTTCGGATTTAATCGTTCGTTATGGTGGTGATGAGTTCTTAATCTTGTTAGAGCAGATACCATTTTTAGATGCACGTCTCTTGGCCGAAAAAATTCGTATTGCGATTTCTTTAGAAGAAGTCGATTTATCTAGTACGCATGAAAAATTACATGTATCGGTCAGTATTGGTTTTGCGATTGGAGCAACAAGCTGGATGGAACTGTTAGAAAAAGCAGACCGTTCACTTTTAAAAGCTAAAGCTCGGGGACGAAATGTTGTAGAGGGATAAAAAAGCCGGAAAATGATTTCCGGCTTTTTGTTTTATTGCTTCAACATCAGTTTTAAGAAACGTCCCGTATGGGAAATTTCAACCTCAGCGACTTGTTCAGGTGTGCCTTCGGCAATGATCATACCACCGCCCGAACCACCTTCAGGGCCTAAGTCCACAACCCAGTCCGCTGTTTTAATCACATCAAGGTTATGTTCAATCACCACAATGGTATTACCCTTGTTGCGTAGCTCATGCAAAATGTCGAGTAACTTGGCAATATCATGGAAATGCAGACCTGTTGTTGGTTCATCCAAGATATATAAAGTTTTACCCGTATCTCGTTTAGCTAACTCACGTGCAAGTTTCACACGTTGCGCTTCACCACCAGAAAGTGTAGTAGCAGCTTGACCTAAACGAATGTAGCCTAAGCCCACTTGAGTTAAGGTTTCTAAGCGGCGGTGGATGACTGGAATTGCACTAAAGAACTCAGCAGCATCTTCAACCGTCATTTCCAAAACGTCAGAAATGTTTTTGCCCTTATAACCCACTTCAAGCGTTTCACGGTTATAACGTTTGCCATGGCAGGCATCGCAAGGTACATACATGTCTGGTAAGAAGTGCATTGCGACCTTAATCATGCCATCGCCTTCACAGGCTTCACAGCGTCCACCTTTCACGTTAAACGAGAAACGGCCTGCACTATAACCACGGGCTTTCGCTTCTGGCGTTTGAGCAAATAACTCACGGATTGGTGTAAATAGCCCTGTGTAAGTTGCAGGATTAGAACGTGGTGTACGGCCAATCGGACTTTGGTCAATATCGACAACTTTATCAAGGTGTTGTAGACCATCAATTGAATCAAACTTTTCAGCGGTTAAGGTCGTTGCACCATTAAGTTGTGTTGCAGCCAATGGAAGCAAAGTACGGTTAATCAGTGTTGATTTACCCGAACCTGAAACACCCGTCACACAAGTCATAATGCCAAGTGGAATGGTTAAATCGACATTTTTTAAGTTATGGCCTGCTGCACCTGAAAGTTTGATGACTTCATCTGGACGTGGTGATTCAGTACGTTTTTTTGGCACTTCAATTTTGAGTTTGCCAGAAAGGTATTGTCCTGTGAGTGAGTCGGCATGTTTAGCCAATTCATCATAAGTACCTTCAGCAATAATCACACCACCATGTACACCCGCACCCGGCCCGATATCAATAATATGGTCAGCTGCACGAATGGCATCTTCATCGTGTTCAACAACCAATACCGTGTTGCCTAAATCACGTAAGCGAATGAGGGTTTGTAATAAACGATCATTATCGCGTTGATGCAAACCAATAGACGGTTCATCAAGGACATACATCACACCCATTAAACCTGCACCAATTTGCGAGGCTAAACGGATACGCTGTGCTTCACCACCCGATAGTGTTTCGGCAGAGCGAGCCAGACTTAAATAATTCAGACCAACACTCACCAAGAAGTGTAGACGTTCACGAATTTCTTTAAAGATTTTATCTGCGATTTCGCCTTTAGCACCTTCAAGGTTTAAATCTTGATAGTAGCTTTCCGCATCGCCAATCGACATGCGAGTAATGTCAGCAATTGTTTTATCTTTTACACGAACATTGCGTGAAATTTCATTGAGACGTGAACCATCACATGCATCACACGCTGCATTCGAGAGATATTGAGCTAAATCATCCCGTACATAGTTACTTTCTGTTTCACGGTAACGGCGTTCAAGGTGCGGCAAAATCCCTTCAAAAGGTTGTACGCGTGTATGCTTGCGGCCACGCTCATCGATATAACTTAAATCGATTTTTTCTTTGCCTGTACCTTGTAAAAATTTCTTTTGCGTATCTTTATCTAACTGATTCCAAGGGGTATCGAGTTGAAAACCAAAATGGTCGGCAACTTTTTGTAGCATCGAATAATAATAAGGACGCTGACGATCCCAACCACGAATAGCTCCTTCACTAATTGCCAACTCAGGATTTGGAATGAGCTTTTCAGAGCTAAAGTGGCTACGGGTACCTAAACCATCACAAACAGGGCAGGCACCGAACGGGTTGTTAAACGAAAACAAACGTGGCTCAAGCTCTGCCACAGCACGATCACATTCAGGACACGAGTGTTTTGCAGAAAAGACGCGATCTGGGTGTTCGCCATTCATCCATGATAAAACAGCAATATCACCACCTAAACGCAGTGCGGTTTCAAATGATTCAGCAATACGGTTACCTAAATCATCACGTACTTTGAAGCGGTCAACCACAACCTCAATAGTATGCTTTTTCTTTTTGTCGAGTTCTGGTGGCGTATCAATATCAATGATTTCACCATCAACACGGGCACGAACAAAACCTTGGCCTTGTAGTTGCTCGAACAGGTTACTGTATTCACCTTTACGCTCACGAACGACAGGGGCAAGCAACATGAGTGCTGTACCTTCTTCAAGTGTTTTTACCGCATCGACCATTTCAGAAATAGTTTGCGCAACCATTGGCAAGTCGTGTTCAGGGCAGTAAGGCGTACCGACACGTGCATAAAGCAAACGCAAATAGTCATAAATTTCGGTAATCGTACCCACCGTTGAACGTGGGTTATGACTCGTAGATTTTTGCTCAATGGCAATCGCAGGAGATAAACCTTCAATCGAATCGACTTCAGGCTTTTCCATTTGCGATAAAAACTGGCGAGCATAGGCCGAAAGTGATTCGACGTAACGGCGTTGTCCTTCGGCGTACAAGGTATCAAAGGCAAGAGAAGATTTTCCTGAACCTGATAGCCCCGTAATCACCACAAATTTGTCGCGTGGAATATCGAGTGACACATTTTTTAAGTTATGGGTACGTGCGCCTCGAATACGGATATGACTTTGGCTCATAAAACATCTCAATTATGTATTGATGAAAATTTAGGTGTTGTTTGTTTAGTCACAGGGAGATATGGCTATTTATAAACAACAGACCCTATATGATAACGATTTAAAATTGTTCAAGTAGTACAAAATGATTTAAAGCGACAAATTGTGACGGTTAAACGACAATCGACAAAATTTGTTTAAATAAGCAGATTGTATTTTTAACATTCCTCACTCTACATTTCTACTCTCGCATATTTTTACAAGCTACATAATCTTACTAGACGACTGGTCTAATAGTTGTTTATGATGTGTTCATGAAACGATTAAACAAAAGCGAAACCACGCGACAACACATTTTAGATACTAGCTTTGAGCTGGTATTACATAAAGGTTTTGTTGGTGTTGGTTTGCAAGAAATTTTAAAGGCTTGTGAGGTACCCAAAGGTTCGTTCTATCACTACTTTGCTTCAAAAGAGGCATTTGGCTGTGCTTTGCTAGAGCAGTACATGGCGGACTATAAAGTTCGTATGGAACAACTTTGGCAACACACTGAGCAAAGTGCCCACGCCCGTTTGATGGCGTTATGGCAGGCGTGGATTGATGATCCGGTCAATGGTAGCTGGGCTGAAAACTGCTTAATTGTGAAATTGGCGGCCGAAGTTTCGGACTTATCGGAAGATATGCGTCAAATTCTTAATGATGGGGTGCAGAAGCTAACACAACGTTTGGCTTTGCTACTCAAAGAAGGACAACAAGAAGGATCAATTCCAAAACATATTGAGCCTTTAAAAACTGCGCAAGTCATGTATCAGTTATGGTTGGGTGCCGCTTTACTCACAAAATTGTCTCAAGACAAAGCACATCTACACTTAGCTTTAGAAACGACCCAACAACTCTTAAAACCGATAGAGGAATAAAGAATGCGAAGTATTATCCATGGTAATTTTGGCGAACCTGTAGACGTTTTAGAGCAGGCGGATATGCCAAAGCCGGAACCAAAAGCAGGCGAAGTGCGTATTAAAACCATCATGTCTCCAATTCATAATCATGATGTATGGACAGTACGTGGAAGCTATGGCTACAAGCCAACCTTACCTGCGATTGGTGGTAGTGAAGCGGTTGGTGTTGTAGATGCATTGGGTGAAGGCGTTTCTCATGTACAGGTAGGGCAACGTATCGCAGTTGCATCTGTGCATGGCAGTTGGGCTGAATACTTTATTGCACCAGCACAAGGACTTATTCCACTCAATAATGAAATTGATGATGAAACAGCAGCACAACTGATTGGTATGCCCATTAGTGCTCTTATGCTATTGGACTTTGTAAATATTCAACCAGGTCAATGGCTCATTCAAAACACGGCAAATGGTGCAGTCGGTAAAACAGTTGCGATGATTGTTCAGGCACGTGGTTTACCTGTCATTAATTTAGTTCGTCGTACTGACGCGATTGCCGAGATGCAAGCATTAGGTATTCAACATGTTGTTGCGACTGATCAGCCAAACTGGAAAGAGCAAGTTAAACAGATTCATGGCGACCAGCCTCTCATTGCTGGTGTGGACTCGATTGGTGGCAGCGCAAGTGGTGAAATGCTAAATTTACTCAGTGAAAATAGTCTATTGGTTTCGTTTGGCAGTATGACTGGTGAAACCATGCAGATTTCATCGGGCGATTTGATTTTCAAACAAGCGACAGTAAAAGGTTTCTGGGCGAGTGTAGTCAACAAAGAAATGCCAGCAGCTCGTAAAAAGGAACTGATTGTTGAGCTATTAACGTTGGCAACTCAGAAAAAATTAATCCTTCCTGTAGAAGGTGTATTTAGTTTTGATGAGATTAAAACAGCTGCCCAAAGAGCAACACATGGTGCTCGCCAAGGCAAAGTATTGTTAAAACCGTAACACACTAAAAGATCAGTCGAGAGACTGATCTTTTTTCATATCTTTAAAATAAAAAGGAAAATTATATGATCGGACAAATATTCATTGCGCTTATTGCCATATTACATGTCTATATTTTAGTGCTAGAGATATTTTTTTGGGACAAGCCTTATGGCATGAAAGCCTTTGGGAATAATGCAGAGAAAGCAAAACTCACTAAAGTCATGGCACAGAACCAAGGTCTTTATAATGGTTTTTTAGCAGCAGGTTTATTCTGGTCTTTATTGGCTGATGCACCGTTTGCAACATCAATCGCTAATTTCTTTTTAGGCTGTGTACTCATTGCAGGTATTTATGGTGGTCTGACTGCCAGTAAAAAGATTATTTATATTCAGGCAGTTCCAGCATTGATTGCTTTAGTCGCTGTTAATTTTCTTTAAAAAGCGCACAATACAGCGTTTTGAAATGGAAATGATCAGGTAGGATCAGTGTATGTGGGCGTTATTTTTAAAATGTATGTTGGGGGCTGGGGTTGTCCTCATTATTTCGATTTTATCGAAAAGTAAGGCATTTTATATTGCTGGTTTAGTCCCACTTTTTCCTACCTTTGCTTTAATTGCTCATGTGATTGTCTATCAGCAAAAAGGAGCCGAAGCATTACAAAAAACGGCTCTGTTCGGTCTATGGTCACTTATTCCCTATGCCATTTATTTAGTTGCCGTTTATGTGCTGGCAACACGCATGTCGATGTGGTCGTGTCTAGGCTTGGCCACCTTATGTTGGGTGGTCGCTGCGGCAGGTTTGATTTACGGCTGGCAATTGTTTCAAAATTAAATTAAAGATTGACCATTTAACGAAGTAAATGGTCAGAGCCTCATCTTGTTTTAGATCTGATCTAAACCTAGCCATTGTCTTTGGTGGTAGGCGCTATCCCAAAATAACCACTCAAGTTTTGCACCCATGGTGTAAGCAGCATGCATTTTTTCTAAAGTGTCTGCATCACAACGTGCAGCAACCTTGTCTACTGTGGCAATCACATTACGAACGGCTATATGGAACTCTTCACCTGCATAGGTATCAATCCATGCTTGGTAAGGGTTATTAGGAATTGATTTATCTACAATATCTTTACCGACTTCGGCATAAATCCAGAAGCAAGGTAAAAGGGCAGCGAGTACAACAGGATAGCTCTCAGACCAAGCCGTTGCTGTTAAAAATGAAGTGTAATGATGGCCTGCCAAGGTCAACGGCGTATTTTTAAATTCTTCTTTGGTGACACCAAAGTTCTTCATGAAGTCATCATGCAAGCTACGTTCAACCACAATTGCAATTTTAGCTGCATCTGAAAACTGCATAATATCGTCAGCATCAAAAGCTTTAGCTGCTGCAACAGCCAACACACGGCCATAGGCCACTAAATATTGAGCATCTTGAATAACATAATGACAAAAAGCTTCTTTATCTAAAGTACCGTTAGCAAGTTCCTGATTAAAAGGCAGGTCGAGAATTTTTTGATATAAATTTAAATTACGTTGCCAGAGTTCTTGAGAAAAAAGCATAAAATCATTCCATTTAAAATAAGACAGCTGAACCGGATTTTAAATCAATTTTAAAATACAAAAATAATAATGGTAGATATATCGCAAGAAAATATTTAATACGATTAATAAGTTAATTAAATATTATAAATTTCTTTATTAAACATAGGGATAAAGTAAAGGTAATAACGGCATAAAACAACATCGTTTTGTGGTTAATTATCGATATAATAGCCGCGGTTTTTAAGAAAGATTAAATTTAGTTCTTGGTATAGGTCTGATCCATGAAGCATTTCCGATTTTCGATATTTTTTACGGTAGTGTGTTTAGCACTCGCTGCTTACTGGGGTTTTACCCATGGACCTGAAGCAGGCGTGTCTACCATGCTTAAAGCTTTAACCATTACTGCGATTTTAGCGGTAATGGAGGTTTCATTATCTTTTGACAATGCTGTCGTAAATGCATCGGTACTTCGTGGGTGGGATCATTTCTGGAAAATGATCTTTTTGACAGTCGGTATTTTAATCGCCGTTTTTGGTATGCGTTTGATTTTCCCTGTCTTGATCGTTTCTATGACTGCCGATATGGGCTTTATTGAAGTCGCTAAAATGGCACTCAATGATCCAAAAACTTACTCGGAACGTTTAATGGCTCACCACGCTGAAATTTCAGCTTTCGGTGGAACATTCTTATTGTTGGTTTTCTTAAACTTCTTCTTTGACGAAGAGAAAGAAACGCATTGGTTCAGATGGCTTGAAGTCAAATTATCTGACTTGGCAAACGTACCGGCAATGTCTGTTTTTATTGCACTCATCGCTTTAATTGTAATGGCTGGCTATGTTGAAGATCATGAGCGTTTAGCTGTAACCATGGCTGGCGTTTGGGGCATTGTGGTTTACATTGGTGTGCAAGTTCTTAGCCATTTATTGGGTGGCGAACCTGAAATTGATGAAGATGGTAATGCAGTCATGCAAGATGGCTCGGGTGCTGCGTCTGGTGTGATTAAAGCCGGTTTGGGCGGTTTCTTATACCTTGAAGTGTTAGATGCATCATTCAGTTTTGATGGTGTAATTGGTGCATTTGCTATTACCAGCGATGTTGTCGTGATTATGCTGGGTCTTGCAATTGGTGCAATGTTCGTTCGTTCAATGACGGTTTATCTTGTTGAAAAGGGCACATTAGACGCTTATGTGTTCTTAGAGCATGGTGCGCATTACGCAATTGGTGCTTTGGCTTTCATTATGATTGCAAGTGGTACAGGTTTACATATACCGGAAGTCGTGACAGGCCTCATTGGTGTTGCATTTATTGCATGGGCAGTGATTGCATCTATCCAATATGCGAAACGCGAACAAGAGTCGTCTTAAGCTAATTTTCAGTAAAGTTCGATAGAATAAAGAGGCTAAATGCCTCTTTATTTTTTTCAGCCGAAATCGTTATTTTAAATCATCTCTCCCGTATTTTTAGAAACGAATCGGCTTATAATTTGCCTAGTTTGATAACGTGTATTGATATGATGAATGCTTTGGAACGCCGCTCAACTTTTGCTTTAAGTAGTATTTTTGCGCTACGCATGTTGGGTTTGTTCATGATTATTCCGGTTTTTTCTGTAGTCGGGCAGTCATATCAATATGCGACTCCGGCACTCATTGGTTTAGCTGTGGGTGTTTATGGCTTAAGTCAGGCTATTTTACAAATTCCATTTAGCTTACTGGCTGACCGTTTTAGCCGTAAACCACTTGTAGTATTTGGCCTACTGCTCTTTGCTATTGGTGGAGCAATTGCGGGTTTATCAGACACGATTTATGGCGTAATTATTGGCCGTGCCATCGCTGGTGCAGGTGCAGTTTCAGCAGTTGTCATGGCGCTTTTAGCCGATGTCACACGTGAAGAACAGCGAACTAAAGCCATGGCTGCCATGGGCATGAGTATTGGTTTATCTTTTGTAGTCGCTTTTAGTCTTGGGCCTTGGCTCACCAGCATAGTTGGTATTTCTGGTCTATTCTTTGTGACCACAATTATGGGCTTGATTGCGATTGCGATGTTATTGCTTGTACCTAAAGTGACTCGCCATCATCGTAACTATCAGCAAGGCTATATGGCACAGCTTAAGCAAGTCATCCAAATGGGTGATTTAAACCGTTTACATGTTTCGGTTTTTGCATTGCATTTATTGCTGACAGCCATGTTTATTTATGTGCCTTCACAGCTTATCGAGTTCGCACATATTCCTTTAGCGAGCCACGGTTTAGTGTATTTGCCGCTTTTGGTTATTAGTTTATTTTTTGCATTTCCTAGCATTATCCTCGCTGAAAAATATCGCAAAATGCGGGGCATTTTCTTAACAGCAATTACAGGCATTATTGCGGGTTTACTGCTCCTCATATTTGGTTATCAATCTAAATATGTCCTGCTTGCGGGCCTCGGTATTTTCTTTATTGCTTTTAATGTGATGGAAGCTTTATTGCCTTCTTGGTTGTCAAAGTCCGCTCCAATTCAGTCGAAGGCCACCGCTATGGGTGTAAATGCCAGTAGCCAATTCTTAGGTGCTTTTTTTGGTGGCACCTTGGGAGGTCAATTATTGATGTTACATAATACTGCGATTGGATGGAGTGTCTTAGCAGGGATTGCTATAATATGGCTGCTAATTAGTTTTGGTTTAGCTCAGCCGCGGTATTTGTCATCGATTGTGCTGCCATTGCCGCAAGTGCAACAGGTGAATGAGTGGACCACACAGCTATTGGCAATTCGTGGTATTGAAGAAGTTGTGGTGATGCCTGACCAGCAAGTTGCTTATATTAAAGTCGATAAACAGTCTCTTGATGATGCTGCACGACGTGATTTAACGCAGTTGTTTGGTAAAGAGGTAGCCATTTAAGCATAACTCTTATAAAGTAAAACATAGAAATGAATAGGATGAAGACAGCTAATGCGTGGTGTAAATAAGGTTATTTTGGTTGGTACTTTGGGTCGTGATCCTGAAACAAAAACTTTTCCAAATGGGGGCTCGTTAACCCAGTTTTCAATCGCGACAAGTGAAGTTTGGACCGATAAAACGTCAGGTGAACGTAAAGAACAAACAGAATGGCACCGTATTGTTTTGCATAACCGTTTAGGGGAAATTGCTCAGCAATTTTTGCGTAAAGGTTCTAAGGTTTATATCGAAGGTTCATTACGTACGCGTCAGTGGACAGACCAAAATGGTCAAGAACGTTACACGACAGAAATCCGTGGCGACCAGATGCAAATGTTAGATGCTCGTCAACAAGGTGAACAAGGTTTCGCTGGCGGTAATGATTTTAACCAACCACGTTTTAACGCACCTCAACAAGGTGGCGGTTATCAAAATAACAACCAAGGTGGCGGCTACGGTCAAAACAATGGCGGTGGTTATGGTGGCCAAGGTGGTTTCGGTAATGGTGGCAACAGCCCACAAGGTGGTGGTTTTGCTCCTAAAGCGCCACAACAACCAGCATCTGCACCAGCTGATTTAGACGACGATTTACCGTTCTAGATCATATACATATAAGGGTATAACTTGTTAAGCTGATTTTGATTAATTTTAAATCAAAAACTTATGTTGAAAAATAGCTTCTTTTAGTCTGTAACTAAGGGAAGCTATTTTTTTAACTGTAGAAAATGTTAAGGTAGTCCGTTAAACATAAATATATCTAACCGGAAAAAGGCTATATGGATATAAGAGTGTTTATGAAGATGCTAGTTTTGCATGGGAGGCATAATAGTCTAGATAAGCCTGAATATCTAATGAAGGATCATTAATCCTACGAAGAATCTCACCTTTTTCAAAAGCTATCTTAGATTCTTTTAAACTATTGAATATTATCTCAGGATAATAATAATCATTTGGTTCAATAATACTAGAAATCCGTAAGATATCAGCAGGATGCTTAATTACGTTAATTTCTTTTGCTTGGCCTTGGGATAGCAGTTTTTCATTCGCATGCCAAGCTATAGACTTTAATCCTAAAAGACATTCAAGATTGACAGTAGAAATATTATCAATATCAATTTTGCATGCTGTAATGAAATGATAAATATCATCATCTAACAAAATCGCTGAGAAATTAGATATTCCATCATTTGTTTCAATAGGTGTAATATGAAGTTTAGTTGATTTTTTTTCGTCGAAATATTCAGGCTTTTTTGAGAAGAGTTCAATTTGTGCCGGTAGTTCAGTTCCTCTATTCTCGGGTCTCATAAAGCGATAAGCAGAGCCGCCAGAATTGCTTCCATTAAAAACTTTACCAATATATTCATTAGTAAGTAGAAAGTCATTAAGATGATTATAAAATTCTTCACTCTGACCATCTGTTAATAAAACAATATCAAGATCAGAGGTGGCCCTAAATTGAGTGTCTGCTAATTCAAAATTTAAAGCACATGCATTTCCACCAATTAAAATATAGTCATTCTTATATTGCTCCATATATTCAGATAAAAATTTAATACCTTCCATAAGATTTCCCCCCCTATTAATTCAGTTCGTTATATACCATATCTTCTAGTTCTGAGTATGATGATCTAACGCGAATATCATATTTATTGAACTTTGATAAAACTAAAAAGACTTTATTGAGATAATGATTCTCGATAATAGGAGGATAAGGAAAGATCTGAACCATACATTCATTACTATCAAAATATGATGGATTTTTTTCCTCATCTAACAATCTCATTACTTTAAAAAAGTATTCACCATCAATAGTTGCTGGAGTTACAGGTCTCATATATCTATCTTCGTCTTTTAAATAAACACCAAGATGTTTGACTAATGGAGATGATAATAATGAGTATTTAGCTAAGGCTGATTCCCCAGAATAAAAAGAATCTAATCCCGATAGTTTAGATTCAGAAACTGGAAGAAAACCAGTGCAAAGAGAGGAAAGCCTATTTCTATAACGATCCCATGTTTCACGACGAGTGATAGAGAACCTAAATTCATTATTTCGACCTTGTTCAAATCTTTCTATAATTCCATTTTCTAGTAACTCTTTAAAAGTTCTAGATGCAGCCATTTTAGATACACCAAATGTATTTGTTATATCTAAACTATTAAAAAAGCCACTGTATTTCCCGGATAGGTAATAAGCAATAAGATAAGAAGGAATAATGCCAAAAGGTTTATCTTTATCAATAAATTGAAAAGGTTTTTTGAAATTATCTCCTCCTTTATGAATAAACAGTGAGGGTATCAATGAAAAAGAACCTGGAATGACCCAACCCATCCCTATTGCAGATATCTTCTTCATAGAAGAATCTGTAATGTATTTTGCTACTACAATTACTGGGAGTTGGTGTTTAGCATAAATGCGTTTTAAATGTAAAAAATTATTTACTTCAAGATATTGAATATCTTCAATACATAAGAAAAGGAATAAGTTATTGTTGATCTCTACTACATAAGCAGATGATTTATTTTTGATCTGAAAAGGTAATTCATTACTTATATTTTCTCTTACTATGGGGGTAAGAAAAAAGGTCGTTTTTATATATGAAATTGCCTCATCAATTAGTTGATCCATATAGCTTCCTTGGGAGTTATTTTTGAAATAGTAACGTATATGCGTTACTATTTCAAAAAATATAATTTTGTTAAATTAACCTATTGATATTAAAAATAATAAAAAGTAACTTATATTGTATTTTTTTATTTTACTTTACTCTAATAATACAAACATGCGTTACTATTTTATATTCCTATTGAATGTAGAACGAACTATAGTAACGCATATGCGTTACTATAGTTATTTTAAATAATTAAATGCAAATAACATTTTGATTTTAAAATACAAATTTTGTAACAATAACTTTTTAAAAATATAATTTATTCTTTTTATCTTAAGCATGCGTTACAGTGGATAATGAATAGAGAAATTACAAGGTGATAGTGCTAAAGATGGCTCATGAAGGTGCTTAATTTTTTAGATGAATTTCAAAATTTTTAATAGAGAAAAAATTGTAAAGTTAAAAAAGGCGAGTTTATCTCGCCTTTTTTATTACTCAATGCCCAGCAAACGTAGAAGTGCCGTGCCAACAGCGGCCAAACAAATCACCAATAACAGAGGAACTTTTTTCCAAACCAAGAACAGTGCTAGTGCCACCCCAAATATACGTGCGAAGCCTGCGAAATATTGGCCTTCAAAAAATGTAGTGGTCACGGCAATTGCACAGAGTAAAACAGTTGCACCGTTTGAGAGTAAAACTTGGTATTTTTCAGAAAAAGAGAACTTGGCACCCAAGTGAAAACCCGCAAAACGAATACTGTAAGTACCCAGTGCAAGTAGGCCTATACCTAAAATAATAAATAACTGTTGACTCATTTCTTTCTACCCCATATCAATCCAAAAAGCGAAATCAGAATTGGAAGTCCTGAGGCCAAAAAGGGTGTAGTTATCAGCGCTAAAGTTGACCCTGCAAATGCAGCTTTTCGAGTAGATTTATTCTTTAAAGCATTAAAAGTAAGTGCAATTAAAATAGCTGGGAAAATGGCATCTAGACCAAATGTTTTTGGGTCTGGAATAGCACTTCCAATAAAATAACCCACAGTGACACCGAGTGGCCAAGTCAGCATGATGCCTATACCACATAGCCAGTAAGCGGCTTTTTTTGTCTCGAAATCGGGCTGTGCCATGCCAAACAAAACGCTTTCATCATTCATGATATGAGCCCCGAAATATCGAGAGAATTTACCTCGGATTAGTTCATTAACCGCAATGCCAAAAGGTAGATGTCTTAAATTGACGAGTAGTCCTGCAATTGCAGCCGCAATTGGACTACCACCTACCGCCAAGAATCCAATAAAAATAAATTCAGCAGTTCCTGCAAGCACAAAGACAGATAGGCAAAGCGGGATCCAGAGTGCTAAGCCATAACTTGCAGCGAGTGAACCTAAAGACATACCAACCACGCTGGTTGCTAGACATACAAAGAAAATCGAGCGGGTGGTGTCTTTACTAAGTTTTTTAATCAGAGAGTATGTAGACATAGCATGATATAACGAACGATTTTCCATTATAATGAATAAGTCTGATTGTTTTGTCAAAACGAACGATCGTTTTTTTTATAGAACGGGTAGAATGAATGTCTCAGCCAATTGAAATTATTGCCAAAGGTTTAACGCGTGAACGCCAAAGAGCAGGGCTTTCATTGGCAGAGGTGGCGCGCCGTGCAGGTGTTGCCAAATCTACACTTTCTCAATTAGAGGCAGGGCAAGGTAATCCCAGTATTGAAACCTTATGGGCACTTTGTGTTGCACTCAATATTCCATTTGCACGTTTGATGGAAGAGCCGAGCAATCAAGTGCAAGTCATTCGCTGTGGCGATGGGCCAACGGTGAGTTCGGAGATTGCCAATTACAAAGCAATTTTGTTGGCGACCTGTCCCCCCCATGCGCGCCGAGATGTGTATTTATTGATTGTTGAACCGGGTGAAGATCGACTTTCAGAACCACATCCAGTTGGTTCGGTAGAACATATTATTGTAGTGGAAGGGCGAGCTCTAGTGGGTTTAATTGATGAAGCGGTTGAGCTGGGTGTTGGAGACTATATTTGTTATCCAGCCGATCAAAAACATATATTTAGAGCTTTGGAAACAGGCACAAAGGCGTTATTAATTTCTGAGCAAAACTAAAGAAATTCAATCTGATTAAAATAAAAACAAAAAGCCATTTACCAGCATCTTCTACAAAAAGGGCCAATTTTGCGTATAAATTTTGCAATTGGCTCTCTCTTTTATTACAAAAATGGCTCTCGTTTCTTGAGTGCCGAAACGACAAATTAAAGCCATTGGAAGTATGCATACGGAAGCGCCGGATAAGCTCAGTGAATTTTCTGTTTTAGGAGTTGAGCAGAACGGCTAAATTTTTAGGGGATATTTTTTGGCTTCGGAGGATTTCCGAGACTAGCCGATATCCTCCATATATTAAGGAAAATGATATGGCAGCTCATCAAAATGGTTCTGAAGCCAATCACTCCCAAAGTTTAAAACATGGACTCAAATCACGCCACTTAACCATGATCTCGATTGCAGGGGTAATTGGTGGCTCTCTCTTTGTTGGCTCAGGCAGTATCATCTACAACACAGGTCCTGTGGTTTTCCTAACTTATGCTTTAGGTGGTTTACTCGTTTGGTTCATCATGCGTATGCTAGGCGAGATGGCCGTTTTAAACCCTGATAGTGGCTCTTTTTCAACATATGCTGACCGTGCGATTGGTCGTTGGGCAGGTTTCTCAATTGGCTGGTTGTACTGGTGTACGCTGGCGATGCTCATGGGCTGGGAAGCTTACGTAGCAGGAAAGATTTTAAACAACTGGTTTCCGTTTATACCGATCTGGGTTTATATGACCGTTGTCATCGTCGCACTGGTTGTTGTCAACTTACAAAACGTCAAGAACTATGGTGAATTCGAGTTCTGGTTTGCGCTCATCAAAGTCATCGCGATTGTTGTTTTCCTTGTGATTGGTAGTTTAGCCATCATGCATTTATGGCCTTGGGGCAATCCGGCTGCATCTGGTATAAGTAACTTAACCTCTCAAGGCTTTATGCCAAATGGTGGTTCATCAGTGATTACCGCCTTGCTTGGGGTGATGTTCGCCTATATTGGCGCTGAAATTGTTACTGTAGCAGCGGCAGAGTCTGCAAATCCATCTAAAGAAATTCGTAAAGCCTCGAACTCGGTGGTTTGGCGTATTATTTTATTCTACGTTGGTTCAATGTTTGTTGCTGTATGTCTTATTCCTCACAACAATGAACTTTTGAAAGATTCAACTTGGGGAACCTATAGCGTTACGTTGTCTGCACTTGGTATTCCGGGCGCGCGCCATATCGTAAATTTTGTAGTTCTAACATCGGTATGTAGTTGCTTTAACTCAGCGCTTTACACGTGTTCACGGATGCTATTCTCGTTGTCTAAACGTGGTGATGCACCAAAAAGTTTTGGTTCTGTAAACAGTAAAAGCAGTCCTTGGGTGGGTGTGATTGTGTCATGCTTCTTCTCTGTAATTGCGGTAATTTTAACTGCAACAGAGAGTATGAATGTTTATGACTTCTTCATGCTAACAACAGGTGCAGCAACACTATATGTGTACCTGACCATTGCTTATTCTCAGCTTCGTATGCGTAAAAAATTAGAAGCTGAAGGTGTGAAAATTGACTTTAAAATGTGGATGTTCCCTTACCTAACCTATGTGGTGATCTTTGCAATTATTGGTGCAATTCTTACCATGTTGATTGAAGGCACCTATTTTAAAGAAGTGATTTACACCACAGCATTGTTCGGCATTATTGTGTTCTTCGGGTTATTGTCTGAAAAATTGGGTTGGGGTAAAGAGCGTAGAGCGACTCATTTAACTCATAGCCATGAAGAAAAGTTAGTTTAAATTTTTAAACCAAAAGAGCCTCACAATGAGGCTCTTTTTTATTTTACTCAGATAAAAATCAATTCAGTGTGGGTACACCTGCTTCACGTAAGCATTGAAGCAAGACGCCAAAAGCCATCACCATATCTTTTTCATTTACACAGGCAAAGCCCATCAGCAGTCCGCGCTCTGCATGTGCATGCGACTGCATGTAGTACTGAGACAGTGGACGAACCTTGACGCCACGTTCAAGCGCTGTGGCTGCAATCGCGACATCATCGCAAGAGTTCGGTAGTTTTAAAACCAGATGTAATCCGGCCGCTTCATCATATTCATGAATAAATTCGGGGCCAAGATAGCGTTGAATTAAGCTCACCAAGTAATCGCGGCGTTTACCATAGAGCAGTCGCATACGGCGAATATGCGCTTCATAATGGCCTTCACGAATAAATTCAGCGAGGGCTTTTTGCTCAAGCAAGTGCCCACCACGATAAAGTTCGGCCGCAACAATACGTAGCGATGAAAATAACGGCTTAGGGACGACCAAATAGCCAATTCTTAAAGATGGATAAATAGTTTTACTAAACGTGCCCATATATAAAACAGGTGCGTTATTTTCTAAGCCTTGCAAAGATGGATAAGGCTGGCCCGAGAAACGGAACTCACTGTCATAGTCATCTTCTACAATCCAGCTATTGTGCTGGCGTGCAATCTCAATCAATTTACGTCGGCGGTTTAGGCTTAAATGAGAGCCAAGCGGATATTGGTGTGAAGGTGTGACAAAAATGAGTTTAGGCGGTACTGCCGGATTTTCTTCAGGAATAATGCCTTCAGCATCGACAGGCATGGGCTGAATATCGAGGCCATTAATCCGTAATGTATTACGCATTCCCCAATAAGCGGGATCTTCAATCCAGACTTTATCTCCCATATCACTCAGTGCACGTGAGACTAAATCAATAGCTTGGTGAATGCCTTCGGTAATAATAATCTGGTCTGCATCGCACTGGACTGAACGCGCAACACGTAAGTAATCTGCCAATGCACTTCGAAGCTCGATACAGCCACCAGCATTGCTGTAAATCAGGCGGTTAATGTCAGGCTCTCGGCTTAAACGTGCTTGAATGCGACTAAAAATATGATGTGGGAACTCAGTCACATCTGGTGCTCCCGGCACAAAAGCTCCCCATTGGTGTGGCGACGCTGCGGCATAGCCCAATAAGTTGGAACCACGCTGTGATAGCGCATAAGAATTTTGAACTTTCGGGCTTGAAACTACTTTTTTCTTGTTTTGTGTATTTAAAAAACTCTCTGGTAATTTTTCGGCAACCCATGTGCCGTGTCCCGTACGGGCTTCTAAGTAGCCTTCAGCTTGTAGCTGTTCATAGGCACTAAGCACTGTATTTCTTGAAACATGAATTTCACTGGCTAAGTCGCGTGACGCAGGTAGACGAGTCTTGGGTTGGATGACTCCATCAATAATGGCACCACGCAGGCAACGGAAAAGGCGTTGATGTAGTTTCCCTTCAGTGTCCTGTTGGAGTCGTTGTAGCAAATGATCTCCAAGTAAACTACGCAATTGGCTCTCTCCTACAGTTAAAAAGTGGCTCTCGTCAGTTGGCATCAGACGAGCGAAATTACATGCATAGGCAGTCGTTGTAAAGCACCCTGAAAATTAAGCACAGGATGCAAGAAACCAAAGCTGCAACTGATGATGAAAATATGAGGGAATCAAATGGATAATCAACATTCTGCACTTAACGCACGTAAACAGCAAGCAACTCCACGTGGTGTAGGCGTGATGTGCCAGTGGTATGCAGAAAAAGCTGAAAATGCCACGCTTTGGGACAAGGAAGGCAACCAATTTATCGACTTTGCAGGTGGTATTGCTGTTTTAAATACAGGTCATCGCCACCCTAAAGTGATTGCAGCAGTAACTGAGCAACTTACTAAATTTACTCACACTGCCTATCAAGTAACACCTTATGAAAGCTATGTGGCTTTGGCTGAACGTATTAATGAGCGCGCGCCAATTGCTGGTCCTGCGAAGTCAGCGTTTTTCACAACAGGTGCAGAAGCAGTTGAAAATGCGGTGAAGATTGCTCGCTCTTATACAGGTCGTCACGGCATTATTACTTTTGGTAACGGTTTCCACGGTCGTTCATTTATGACGATGGCAATGACAGGTAAAACTGCGCCTTACAAACGTGATTTTGGTGTAATGCCAGCGGGTGTGTTCCACGCACGTTATCCAGTACCTGCTAAAGGCATTTCAGTAGACGCAGCAATTGAAAGCGTTGAAGATATTTTCAGTGAAGATATTGCACCACATGATGTTGCGGCAATCGTACTTGAGCCAGTACAAGGTGAAGGCGGCTTCAATGTAGTACCAGCTGAATTCTTAAAACGTTTACGCGCAATTTGCGACAAACACGGCATTTTACTGGTTGCTGACGAAGTGCAATCTGGTTTTGCGCGTACTGGTAAATTGTTTGCAATGAACTATTACGAGACTAAAGCAGACCTTATCACGATGGCGAAAAGCTTGGGCGGCGGTTTCCCTATTTCGGGTGTTGTAGGCCGTGCAGAAGTCATGGATGCACCAAACCCAGGTGGTCTAGGCGGTACTTACGCAGGTAGCCCGATTGCGGTTGCAGCTGCGCACGCGGTAATTGATGCGATTGAAGAAGAAAACTTATGCGACCGTGCAAATGAATTAGGTGCTGAGTTAGTCGCTACCCTTAAAGATATTCAGCAAGCAACAGGCGACGTCGTAACTGATATTCGTGCTTTAGGTTCAATGGTTGCAGTAGAGCTTGAAACGGCTGAACAAGCAAAAGTTGTACAAAACTATGCAATGGAAAACGGGTTGTTACTTCTTACTTGTGGTAAATACGGTAATGTAATTCGTTTCTTATATCCATTAACCATTCCTGCTGAGCAATTCCGTCAAGGTCTTGATATTTTGAAACAAGGTTTTGCGACACTAAAAGCAGGTAGTGCAAAAGCAATGGAGCAATCTGCATGATTCAAAATAATTTGCAGTATTTATTAAAACATCCTGATATTGCATTAGAAGCACCTGCATCAAATGACTATATCGAGGTGAATGATGCTGCTACGGGTGAAACTTTGGCATGGGTGAAAACCTATGACCGCGCAGGGGTTGAAGCCGCAATTAACCGTTCGGCAAAAGCGCAGGCTGCTTGGAAAAAGCAAACTGCCTTGGCGCGTGCTGATGTGCTATTGGCATGGTACAACCTCATGCTTGAGCACAAAGAAAATCTGGCTCAAATCTTAACAGCTGAGCAAGGTAAGCCATTGGCAGAAGCACGTGGTGAAATTGGTTATGCAGCATCGTTCATACGCTGGTTTGCTGAGCAAGCGCGACGTATTGATGGTGAAGTCTTAACACCTACGTTACCAAACCAACGTCTGCTCGTGATTAAACAAGCAATTGGTGTTACTGCTGCCATTACGCCGTGGAACTTCCCAGCTGCCATGATTACGCGTAAAGCAGGTCCAGCGATTGCTGCGGGTTGCTCAATGTTGGTTAAACCAGCAGAGCAAACACCGTTAACTGCCTATGCACTTGAAGTATTGGCGTTACAGGCAGGTTTACCAGCTGATGTTTTAATTAACATTAGTGGTGATGCGGTTGAAGTAGGCAAAACACTATGCGAAAGCGATATTGTTCGTAAGTTAAGCTTTACAGGTTCAACACAAGTTGGCCGTATCTTGATGCAACAATGTGCGCCAACCATTAAAAAGCTTTCACTTGAACTCGGTGGTAATGCACCAGTTGTGGTATTTGACGATGCCAACCTTGAACAAGCAGTTCAGGGCATTATGGCAAGTAAATATCGTAACAGTGGTCAAACCTGTGTTTGTGCGAACCGTATTTATGTTCAAGATGGTATTTACGATGCGTTGGCAGACCGTTTGGTTGAAGCCGTGTCTAAGCTTAAAGTTGGTGATGGCCGTCAAGAAGGTTCAACTCAAGGACCTTTAATTGATGAAGATGCGATTGCAAAAGTTCAGTCTCATATTGCAGATGCAACTGAGAAAGGTGCAACCGTTCGTATTGGTGGTCAGCGTTCGGCACTTGGTGGCACATTCTTTGAACCAACAGTTTTAACTGGTGTAACGCAAGACATGAAAGTGTCTAAAGAAGAAACTTTTGGTCCGCTTGCACCGCTATTCCGCTTTAAAACTGAAGATGAAGCAGTGGCAATGGCGAATGATACCGAGTTTGGTTTAGCTGCTTATTTATTTACTCAAAGCACAGCGCGTCAATGGCGAGTGGGTGAGGCACTTGAGTACGGTATGGTCGGCATTAACACGGGCGCGATTTCAAACGAAGTTGCTCCGTTTGGTGGCGTAAAACAGTCAGGTCTAGGTCGTGAAGGTTCAAAATTCGGCATCGAAGAATATGTCGAAATGAAATACCTCTGCGTAGACTTATCTGAGTAAGGGATAAAGCGAGTTCGTTTTGTTCTGAACGAAAACATGCAGTTATGCTGTATGTGATGTTTCACAAAAACCGGTCATGCCCATTCATGACCGGTTTTTTTATTTAAGTCGGCAAATACCCTTCATGGCTTTCGGGTAAACGCCTGAGTTCTTCAATCAGAGTTTCAATGAGTTTTTCGACCACAAGGCGTTGGCCTTTTCTAGACACATAAACCAGTTGTAGCATGCCAATATTCGACTTCCAGTCAGGAAGAATATGCACAAGTGTGCCTTTACGAATTTCAGATTCGACAGTTAAAAAGGGAAGGTCGGTGATGCCTAAACCATCCATCACGGCATAGTAAACACCTGCCAAGTCATTACTTTTGATTCGTGGTTGATAAGGCACATCAACCGATTCGCCATTTCGAATATTGCATAAATGCCAAATATAATTTTGCTTTTGCGTGCCTAAGCTAATACTTGGAAAGTCTTGTAATTCAGAATAATGTTCAATGGTTCGACCTTGTAATAATTCAGGCGAAGCCACTAGGCAGTGATCGGTTTTAATTACATCACGAACAATTAAATTCGAGTCTTCATTCGGTTCAAAATTGGTCCGAATCGCAAGGTCGATGTCATCATGCAAGATATCTACTCGACGGCTGGTCAGCTCAAGAGATATTTCAACTTTAGGATAGGTTTTTAAAAACTGATTTAAAATTTTTCTAATTTGAAAATGCATCATTAAAGGTGGGCAACTTACTTTTACTAGCCCTTGAGGCTCACTTTTTTGTTTTAACAAAACGTTTTCTGCACATTCAACTTGAGCAATGACTTTGCAGCATTCCTCGTAAAACTCTTGACCTAAATCGGTCACTTTAAAATGGCGGGTTGTTCTTTGAATGAGGCTGACATTAAATTTATTTTCAAGGTCAATAATACGTCGGCTGAGCTTGGATTTACTAATATTTTCAGCTTCACTGGCCGCACTAAAGCCGCCGTGTTTTACGACTAAATAGAAATAATAAAAATCATCAAAAGAACTTATCAATGTCCGTTCAACCCCTTTAAATTCAAGATTAGAATGCTTAAGCACCCTAATCTTGGCAATAGAACTTATTTTTGGCTAGTGTTGTGATTGTAACTTGAAATCAGGTTACGGTAGTCAGGAATGTGATTTGAGAACAATGTACCCAAACCTTCAATATCATTACGCCAGTCACGGTGTAACTCACACGCCATACCAAACCAAGTCATCAGCTGAGCACCTGCTTTTGACATACGGTCCCAAGCAGCATCACGGGTTAATTCATTGAAAGTACCTGAAGCATCAGTAATCACGAATACTTCAAAACCTTCTGCGAGCGCAGATAAAGCAGGGAATGCCACACAAACCTCAGTGACCACACCTGCAATAATCAGTTGTTTTTTACCTGTTGCTTTGACTGCTTTTACGAAGTCTTCATTGTCCCAAGCATTGATTTGACCTGGACGAGGAATAAACGGAGCATCTGGGTGAATTTCTTTTAACTCAGGAACTAAAGGACCGTTTGGACCGTTTTCAAAACTGGTCGTTAAAATAGTCGGTAAGTTAAAATATTTTGCTGCATCTGCAAGTGCTAAAACGTTATTTTTAAATTTATCAGGATCGATATCTCGAACTAAAGAAAGTAAACCTGCTTGGTGGTCAACTAAAAGAACCGCAGCATTATCCTTATCTAAACGTACGTAATCTTGAGCCATTTTTATATCCTCATGTTATCAAAATAAATAATCAAAAATTATTAAGTAGGTCGTTAGTGCCTAAAATTATGCTAGTTGAGTTTGTTGTCGTGATTAAGTCTAAAAAATAGGATTAAGAATTTTAAAAATAGGACGATCTTTTAAAGAATACCTCAAACTTTAAGATTGTCTCATATATGAAATAATGTGTTGCTAAACCTCATCTATAAACTGCAATTATTGAGGCGTAAAATCAATCTCAGTTCAAGAAAATCCTACATATATAGGAGAGATCAGATGAAGAAATTTCTTGGTGCATATCAAAATAACCACATGCATTGGGTTGGTGATGGTTTCCCTGTATATAACCTGTTCTCTTATGACCGTTTAGGCCAAACCCTAAGCCCATTTTTGTTACTGGATTATGCAGCGCCTTATAACTTCTCACCAACCACCGAACAACAAGGTGTAGGTTCACATCCTCACCGTGGCTTTGAAACTGTGACTATTGCCTATCAAGGTGAAGTAACACATAAAGACTCAAGTGGCGGCGGCGGAACCATTAAAACTGGTGACGTACAATGGATGACTGCGGGTGCAGGGGTGTTACATGAAGAGTTCCATTCTCCTGAATTTGCAGAGCATGGCGGTCTGTTTGAAATGGTGCAATTGTGGGTAAATTTACCTTCACATTCAAAAATGACCCCGGGAAAATATCAAGCGATTGAAGCCAAAGATATTCCAGACATCGCGCTAGACGAGCACGGTAGTCATTTACGTGTGATTGCAGGTGAATATGCAGATGCAAAAGGTGCAGCAACGACCTTTAGCCCATTAAACGTATGGGATGGTAAATTGGCTAAAGGCCAAAAACATACCCTGTATGTGCCTGAAGGGCATACCACACTTGTGGTGGTGTTAGAGGGTGCGGTTGTGATTAATGATACAAACCGTCTTGAAGGTAAAACTGTTGCGATTTTGTCTCGTGAAGGTGTTGAGTTTAGTCTAAATGCTGAAGAAGACACTAAATTCCTAGTGTTGACTGGCCAACCACTGAATGAGCCAATCGAAGGTTATGGTCCATTTGTCATGAATACCAAAGCCGAGATTATGGAAGCGATTGATGACTTTAATCGTGGAAAATTCGGTTCAATCATGCAAGAAGCATAAATTGCTAAGCTGCGCTTAATGAACCTTTAAAAACAAAGTAATAAAAAGCCCGCTATCAAGTGTGAATAGCGGGCTTTTTCGCTGTAAAGTTTCTAGTTTTATGATGGACATCGTTATTGTGTCGGCATTGTTTTGTGTGATTCAGTTCTCATTATTATGACCCCATAATACCGCAAAAAGTTTTTCTTGTAAAACGAATGATATAAATATAGTTAAATTATCTTATTTTATTTAAAAGAATTTTTTTAAATTTTTAAAAAATATAGATTTTTATACACTTATCCTCTTTTGTAAAATTTTATGAAAATCATTTGCACGCGTTCTTTAAATTTTTTCTATATAAATTGATGCAAAAAATAAAAATCTGGTAGTTTTTAATACGGTGTTTTTTTAGGGTATGAGTGATAATCAAAAAAATTCTCGAAAAATGGGACATCATTTTGGATATCGCAATTATTGGCAGTGGAATGGCAGGACTTGCAGCAGCAAGAATTCTGAAAGATGCAGGGCATACAATCACGATATTTGAAGCACTTCCTGGCCGGGGAATGGATAGCCATAGCATTGAGTTCGATGGTGGGATTATTGATGCGCCATTGCGTGTTATGAACCCGCATCTATGGAAAAATACACTCAGCCTTGCTGCACACTTAGGTATTAAAACTTTCCCAGTTCGTACCTATATGTCTTGTAGCTGGTTATTTGAAGATCGTACTGAAACATGGTTAACCACATCTCGTAGCCGTATTGGTAATTTCCCGATTATCAATAACCGTAAAGGCATCCAGCAGTACGGCTGGCGTCTTGTGAAAGGGATGTTGCAATTAAAAACTGCGATTCACCAGTTTTTCAAATCTAAAAATCAAGATATTACTCTCGCTGAATTTATTAATCAGAACGA
Source organism: Acinetobacter sp. ABJ_C4_1 (assembly GCF_044538495.1). Classification (NCBI taxonomy): domain Bacteria; kingdom Pseudomonadati; phylum Pseudomonadota; class Gammaproteobacteria; order Moraxellales; family Moraxellaceae; genus Acinetobacter; species Acinetobacter sp. ABJ_C4_1. Next base: position 106,509 of record NZ_JBIUCQ010000004.1, read on the forward strand.
CATAGAAGAAGTATTCTGGCATGGCGTAGTGATGCCAGTGCTCTATACCATTTGTACATGTAACCCAAAAACAATTGGCGACTGGCCTGCAAAAAACCTTCTAGAGTTTTTACGCCATTTAACTGATGGCGACATGCTATTGCGTATGAAAGGTGGTACACCTGCATTTGTAGACAGCTTAATTAAAGGCATTGATATCCATAGCGGTTCGGCAATTAAGAAAGTTGAGCAACAAGGCGAAAAAGTACTGGTTGAAAATGCGCAGGGCGATAAGGGCACATTTGACCGCGTTATTGTGGCGACACCAACATCTAAGATTGAAGAGTTCTTAAACCCTGAGCAGTTTGCAGATGATATGAATCTACTTAAACAGTTCCGCTTTGAGCAAGGTGACTTAGTTATTCATACTGACGCAACAGTGATGCCACCACGCCGTAAGGATTGGTCAGTGCTGAGCTATATGATGGACCGTAAGTTTACTCGTCAGCAGTTTACAGTTTGGATGAACGCTGTTGAGCCATCACTTGTGGGCAAAAATCCTGTATTCCAAACTTGGCGTCCAGTGACTGATATTGATCCTAAAAAAATCATTTCAAAAGTGACCTTAACGCGTGCAGTTGTAGACTCGCAAACCATTGCTCTAAACAAAGAGCTACAGCAACGTCATTTAGAACCAAATCGTAAAGTATTTTACTGTGGTTCATGGTCATGTGATGGCTTGCCAATTTTAGAATCAGCCGTGACTTCTGCAATGCACATTGCTGAAATTTTAGGTGCTCCTTTACCATTTGTAGGTTTAAAACCTCAGGTTGAAGTTGCCCCAGAACTCGGTTACTAAAATTGTGAAAACAAAAGTTCGAGCAGCTCTCTCTCGATTCATTCCTCATAAATATGCCATTGATGCATCAAGTTTGGGGGATGATGGAGAACTAGCTTGGACAAATTTGGGTTTTTGGAAAAATACCCAAAACTACCCTGAAGCTTGTCGCCAATTGGCTGACCATTTGGCACAAGCTGTCAATTTAAATTCAAAAGATTATTTACTCGATTTAGGCTGCGGACAGGGCGCAAGTTTATTGCACTGGTTACAAAACTATCAGCCCAAAAGTATGAGTGCCGTTGAGCTACAAGCCCAATGTGTTCATAAAATTCAAAAACTTATTCCTAAAATAAGTCAGATTTTCTGTGGTTCATTTTTAAATTTAAAACAATTTGAATTCAAACAACCATTCGATGTGGTGCTCTGTATCGATGCGGCTTACCACAGTCATTTAAATTCATTTCTAGATTCGGTCACTCCAGTTTTAAATTCAAAAGGTCGATTAGGTTTTCATTACTTAATGCGTGCAGAGTCATGCCAAAACATGACCATGCTACAAGAACAAAAGCATCGTTATTTACTCAAAGCAGCCGATGTCGCTTGGGATGCTGTACCAACTGAACAAATACTAAGAACGACTTTGCAACAGCAAGGTTTTACAGATATTCAAATTGAAGATTTATCTGAACAAGTATTATTCGGTTTTTCAGAGTATATTCAAAAACGGCAAGGACAATCTCATAGCCGAGGGTTGGCGAATTTTAAAATTCAAATGACTGCAAAGTTATGTCAGCAACTCTACCAAAGTGGATATGTCCGTTATATTCAAATAACAGCAATAAAAAAATAGGATGAGCCATGTCAGCCAAATATCAAGGATCGTGTTTATGTGGAGCGGTGAGCTACCAAAGCGAAGTAGAGCCACGTTATAGCTTTAATTGCCATTGTCGAGATTGCCAAAAGGCAACAGGTTCGGCATATGCACCAATCGCTTTTTTTCACCAATCTGAATTAAAAATAACGGGCGAACTTAAATATTTTGAGACTCTAGGTTCTTCTGGCCGAGCAATTAAAAGAGCCTTTTGTCCAACGTGTGGATCCCAGCTTTTTGGTTTACCTGAAATTGCCCCTGAAATGATTTCAATACGTGCAGGTACGCTGGATGACCCAAGTCTTTACCAACCTAAAGCGGAAGTCTTTGTAAGCCAAGCCTATGCTTGGGATATGCTAAACCCGAACCTTAAACACTTTGAAAAAATGATAGAGAAGAAAAAAGAAGGCTAGAGGTATTCTGACAAGCCCGTACGCTTTTTCGTACATACATTCGGGAAATTGGCGTCTTTTTAGAACTCTATTAATTACCTATGATGAACTCATCAGGAACAGGAAGTTCCGAAACGTAAAACAACAATAATAAGTTTAAGCATCAGGACGTGAGGTATTACAGGATGTATACCTAGTAACGAAATACGAAAAAAGCCCAACAGGATGTTGGGCTTTTTTCATTTCTTATTAACGAATTTCTTTTCCGCCTAAGGCAGCACAATCAAATGGTGTATTCCATTTTACCGCAATACCTGTAAGTACTGGACGAACAATACGCCATGGCCAGAAACCAAATCTTTGTCTCTGCTCATAATCAATCACTACATCTGCACCATATTTACGTGCTGCGTTTGCTAATTTAGGTTTTATTTCTTCATAGCCGCCATATATTCCTTTTGCGACTTTAATGCGTTTAAGAGACTTATAGTGGTCAGCAGAAGGTAGAGTCTCAAGTACGCAGACTGGTGATTTTAAAATGTTTTCTGCTTGAGCCGCAGAACTCGTGTTTTGAGCTTGTACTGTAAAAGGCAACATTATAAATAAAGTAGGCAAAACAAAACGTAGTTTCATCTTTTCCCCGTTGAATGTAGTAATGAATGAATGTTTATAAAATAGGGCTTATTATCATGACCTTATTTGGGGGCGCATTATAATCGTATCTTGTTAATATTTCTTATTTTTAAATCTATTTTTTAAAAAAATTAAGAAAGTAAGATTTGTGTTTTGGAGGAAATAAATTCTTTTAAGAAAATCATTTTGAAGCTCAGGTTTATAATAATATTTTGGAAAAATATATACCTTTAAAAATATGATGGACATACTAGGTCTCAAAATATAACAACAGCAAAAGAACTGATTAAAGAATTGGGGAAAATAATTATAAATGACGTATTTTAAAATCTATAGACAACAAAAAACCCCATAAATCAAATATTCATGAGGTTTAATGATGGTGCCGGCACACGGATTCGAACTGTGGACCTACTGATTACAAGTCAGTTGCTCTACCAACTGAGCTATGCCGGCGATGTGGAGTGAATTTTACAGTTTCTTAAAAAAAATACAAGCCAAAAAATGAGCATTTAAATTTTTTCTCTCAAATTTTAAATATTCATCCGGTTAAGCTCTAGCAATAACTTAAGGTTTCAGCGTATAAATAAATGAATCAACACGTTCGCCACTATTTAGAGTGACTTGTACAGGCACTCTTTCGTACTCTTCACCTTCAAAGTCATCTAGTAATTTCCAGTTTGCATCTAAATGTTCTGAGCTAAAAACAAAGCCTTGCACTTGATTGGTACTATCATCGAGTACAATTCCCGGATAGCCTAAATCCGCGCCCCAACCTTCATTACGTAAACTTCCATTTACCCAACCTTCTGCCCACTGGCCGCCAATATTTTCAAGTATATGGGCATTAGGGCGACCAGGGCCTAAAGTGCCATAAACAAATAAACTCGACATGTGAATTTCCTTTCATGTATCAATTAATACGCTTTTGCGTGTTTTGTATAAATTACTAAAAATATTCCAAGTAATGACAGTACAACGGTCAAGGCTACAATCGCACTCCAGCCGCCGTGTAACCAAAACCAACCACCTGCCGAACCGACAATACTTGATCCCATATAGTAAAACAGCAAGTAAAGCGAACTGGCATGAGCTTTGGCTTGTTTGCTTTCAGCGCCGACTGAACTACTGGTAAGTGAATGGGTAATAAAGAAACCCGTGGTAATAAATGCAATGCCAATAATAATGCCGAAAAGAGAGCTGAGCAGGGTCATGAGGCTACCCACAATCATGAGCGCAAAGCCACTCATCATCATGGTTTTTTTACCAAAGCGATCGGCTAATCCACCTGCCAATGATGAAGACACCATCCCAAAGCTATATGACAAGAAAATAAGGCTAATTTGAGTCTGACTCAGTGAATAAGGCGCGCCGCTTAAACGGAAAGTCGCGTAATTAAACAGAGTCACAAACACACTGGTGAGCAAGAACCCAATAGCAAACAGACGTAATAATTTAGTATTGCTTAAATGAGCACGCCACATTTGCATATGAAAGCCTAAATTCAGTCCTTTTTTCTGGACGAAATTACGCGAAGCAGGAAGTAGGTTTAAAAAGGCAATTGAGCAAATAAAACAGATTGCCCCAAGTAAACCTAAAGCGGTGCGCCAAGAAAAATATTCAACCAAAATACCCATGCCGACACGGCCCATCATGCCACCAAAAGCAGTACCTGCAATATACAACCCCATGGTTTTACCCAAGTGTTCAGGTGCGATTTCTTCAGCAATCCAAGCCATTGTTACTGCGGGTACACCACCGAGCAGTAAACCTTCTAATGCACGCGCCATCAGTAAACTGTGCCAGTTCGGGGTAAACATTGAGACAATATTAAGAATTGCTGCACATAGCATAGATGTAAAGATTACCCCGCGACGGCCAATCGCTTGTGAAAACGCGCTTGATAGCACAATCGAAATCGCTAAAAAAGCAGTCGTTAACGACAGCGCCAAAGAGCTACTCGCAGGACTAATCTGGAAGCTTTGGCTAAATGCAGGCAACAGCGGTTGTACACAATAAATCAGTGAGAAACTGGCAAAACCTACAAGGAACAAAGCGAAACCTGCATGTTTATAGGCTCTAGTTCCTTTGTGAATCCACTCACGGGAAAGCACAGAAGTTGCTTCAGTGTTTAAAGTGCTGGGTGTAGATGAAGAGCTCATATCATGACCATGACAGAAAAAAGAGCAGTGCTTTGGGCATGCTGCATCGAGAAAATTCGATGAATTAAAATTAGCAATTTAGAGGGTATTTTTCTAATATATTTAACAATAGGTCATAATACGTTTTATATATAGCAATGGAACTAAGACATATACGCTACTTTTTAGCGGTAGCAGAAGAAAAAAATTTTACTAAAGCGGCGCATCGTTTAAACATGAGCCAGCCGCCTTTAAGCATGCAAATACGCGACTTAGAAGAAGAACTCGGTGCAGATTTATTTATTCGTTCGCCTCATGGGGTGGAGCTGACCGAAGCGGGGCTTGCCTTTTTAAATGCAATTCAGCCAGTGCAGCAGCGTGTAGAAGATGCAGCCAACCTTGTAAAACAAGTGGCAAATGGCGAAGTGGGTCAATTAAGGTTAGGCTTTACAGGTACTTCAATGTTGAATCCTTTAATTCCTAAATGTGTTCGCTATTTCCAGCAGCAATACCCGAAAGTAAATTTAAAGCTTGAAGAAGCCAACACCTTACTACTCATTGACCTATTACTTGAAGATCGTTTAGATGTTGCGATTATTCGCTCACCCCGCAACATTCCAGATAGTCTCATTCTTCAAGAATTATTAGCAGAACCACTCATTGCTGCTTTGCCTTCCGAGTCTTTGAGTTTAGATGATTCAACACAAGAAATTGATTTAACCACACTGCGAGAGCTTGATTTTATTGTCTCACCACCATCCATTAGTGCAGGGCTTTTTGATGCAATTAAACAAGCCTGTCATGAGCGTGGTTTTGAACCGAAAATTGGACAAAACGCCCCGCAAATTGTGTCGATTTTATCTTTGGTGTCTGCAAACTTAGGGGTATCTTTGGTGCCAGAGTCGACCAAACAATTACAAATACAAGGTGTGGCTTATCGCTCTTTGAAAGCACCTGTCCCTACGGTGGGTTTAGGGCTTGCCTATAAAAAACATGCCCCTTCACAAATGGCGATTAACTTTGCCAGTGTGGTGCAAGTGGCTTGCCACCACACCAACGAAATTGATGAAATAAGCTAAATTATGATTTAGGCGCTTTATTCATTAAAAAGATGCCTGAAATAATGAAAATTGCACCATATAAAAACGATAAAGTTGGCTGTTCATGAATGAAGACCCAAGCCATAAGCGCTGCAAAAATAGGCTCGGAAAGCTCGGTCACTTGTACCTTTGCGGCACTCATATAAGACAACGCTTTAGTGGTACAGAAAAAGCCAAGTATGGTTGGCAGAACAGCTAATCCAATCAAACCTAAAACAATGTCAGTATTAAAATGAATACTATGCAAGTTTATTAAAAAAGGAACGGCAAGATAAACACTACCAAATAGCAATAAATACTTGGTAAGAAACAGCCCGCCGTTTAATTTGAACCTTTTAACTAAAACCGAAAATAGGCCATAACCCGTACCGGCAATTGAAGCGTTGATCAGCATTAATAAACTATTTCCACCTTTCCAAGAAATAATACTAATGCCAGCAACTGCCAATAATGTTCCTACAAGAGAATGCAGGTAGATGCTTTCTTTTAATATGAACCGACCAAAAAATAGGGCAGAAATAGCAGCCGATGCCATGAGTACTACAACGACATTGGCTGCAGCACCATGGTTGTAGGCAATGGTCTCGAAAAAGAATAGAGAGAAAATCCCTAAAAAAGCACAGATGGCAATTTGAGTAAAAACACTGAGCTTACTTGGATTGCTACTTATATAGGCAATCTTTTGGCTCACAGGCACTTTAAATAAAAAAACACTTAAAAAGAAAAAGGCAATAATGGTTTTTAAAAAGGCAATGTCTTGTGGGTTTAAACCACTGTGCATGAGTAATTTACTAATTACACCAATAGATGCATTTAAAGCCGCTGCACAAAGTGCAAATAGGGTTCCAATAACTAGATTATTCACTCTTATAATTCTTCCTAAGTTTTACGCATGCAGTCTACATTATTTTTTGGATGAATATTCAACTAAAATAATCAGTTAATGAGTAATATTTATAAAGATTTCTTTGGAATTTATTTAATAAACTTTATAAAAACTTAAATGCTTCTAATAGACTTTTGTTTCAAATAATTGTGATTTATAAAACTTACTCATATTATATAATTAGTTAATTATTAAAGAATTTTAAAAATGATTAAATCTATTATTTCAGGTTACGCGGTTCTTACACTTTCGGCTCTGGCGGTCACGCATGCAGAGTTTTCTTTTGAACAAGAATTACAACAAGGCTGTAATAAAGTGAAGCAATACGCGAGCTTAGGTAAGAAAAACTACGACCAAAAACAATATAAAAAGGCGCTCGAAAACTTCCAAAGCCAAGCCTCTTGGACTGCCTTTTGTAAAGCCAATGAAGATGAAACCACGGTTAAATTTACCGACCGTGATATTGAAGTTGCCAACAATAACGTGGGTTTAGCCTACGCCAAATTGGGTCAGCCACTGTGGGCGAGAGCATGGTTTATGCTCGATGAAAAATCAAAGTCGAGTCTGTTTAACCTTCAACAGTTACCAGCCCCTAAAGCGTCAAATGATTTGTCGGGTGAGTATGTGCGTTACTCGGGTTTTGGTGAGTGGGATCACATCACGGTAAGTCGTAAACAGGGCCAGTATGCGATTGGCTATTCGGGTGTTTATATGGGCTTACGAAGCTTAATTTATGGCCCAAACATGGGTCAGTTCGATACCAAAATGCCGACCAATGCCAAACAAACCATTTATAAAGATGAAGACTGTCGTATTCAGCTCGATTTTAAAACGAGTGCGAAATTAGGCAATTACATTCAAGTTAAACAAAACGAGGGCAACTCGGGTTGTGGCTTTGGGCATAACGTTTATGCAGACGGCACTTATTTAAAAGTTGAGTCTGGAAAATAAACTTAAAAACTCTAGGAACTAAATAATGAAAAATATATTTGCACCTTTACTGCTTGTTTCGACGGTTATTTTGTCTGCTCAGGTCTATGCGGATGTGGCAAATACAACATGTAAAGAAGTGAAATTTCAAAAAGCCGATGAGGCGTGGAGTGGGCACTACTATTTACATGGTGTGATGGAAGTTGGTTCAGAACTTTTACTTCAGCCAGACGGCAAGTTTAAATGGATGCTTGCAGTGGGGGCGTTGGACCAATATGCCGAAGGCACATGGTGGAAAAACGGTGACTGTATTGGTTTAAAACCAGAGGCTAAATTTAAAAAATATTTAAGTATTTTCCCTGAAAGCTTAACGATTTCGGATAAATCTTTAGACGCGATCTGGCAGGGTGGACGTCAACAAGGCACATATAGCAAAGACTAAATAAAAAAGTCCGACACTGAGTCGGACTTTTTTATGGCTTATATTTTAGTGGTTGACCGCAGCAAGTTGCTGAGCGTTATAGCGTGCGCCCATGTTTGGGTATCTCGCAATAATCGCTTCAATTTCTGCCAAGTCTGCCGCTGTTAAATGAAGGTCTACAGCACCAGCATTTTCCACGAGACGTTCGATTTTACGTGTACCCGGAATTGGAATAATGTCGTCACCTTGCGCCAAAATCCAAGCCAAAGCCAGTTGAGCTGCTGTCGCATTTTTGCTTTGGGCAAATTCGCTAAATGCCTGCGCTAAGCTTTGGTTATTTTTCCAGTTATCACCTTGGTAGCGTGGCAACTGACGACGGAAATCGTTTTCATCTAGGCTACCCACATCAAGCGTATTGGTGATTAAACCACGCGAAAGCGGTGAATACGGCACAAGGCTAATGCCTAACTCACGAATGGTTTGAAAGTGCGTATCTTCCAGCTCACGAGTAAGCAATGAATATTCGTGTTGAACCGCTGCAATTGGGTGAATTGCATGTGCTTTACGAATGGTTTCCGCCGATGCTTCACTGAGTCCTAAATAACGAACTTTACCTTGTTTGACCAAGTCGGCCATTGCGCCAATGGTGTCTTCAACTGGAACATTTGGGTCTATGCGGTGCGCATAATACAAATCGATCACGTCTGTATTTAAGCGTCTTAAACTGTTTTCGACCGCAACTTTAATCCACTCTGGAGAACCGTCGATATAAGACTCTAAAGAGTTTTGTGGATTAAGGTTGTCTTCTTTATAACGAAAGCCAAATTTGGTCGCTAAGAACACTTTGTCGCGATGTTTTTCTAAAACTTTTGAGAGCAAAACTTCGTTTGCGCCGTTGCCGTACATGTCGGCGGTGTCCCAAAAGTTAATGCCGAGGTCTAATGCTTTTTCTAGGGTTGCAATGCTTTGTGTGTCGTCTGAGGCACCATAGGCAAAGCTCATTCCCATGCAACCTAAACCAAGTGCTGATACTTTTTCGCCTGTTTGTCCTAAAGTTCTATATTTCATTTTTCACACTCTTTTTGCAAAATCACTTGAGTAGAAAAACTATAAAATGCTTTGGCTCAAACTGACGTATAACATTCAAACCAATAATTATAAAATTCAAACAATCTGTTTTTAGGCCACACAGTCTTCACGGAATTTTTTAGGCGAAAAACCGGTATTTTTCTTAAAGAAGTTGGTGAAATACGCTGAATATTCAAAGCCTAAGCTATAAGCAATTTCGGAAATATTCCAACTGGTGTGTTGTAATAGCGCTTTGGCTTCTTGCGTAATACGCGAGCTAATATGTTCAGAAGTCGTTTTACCTGTGGCTTCTTTTACAGCGCGGTTTAAATGGTTCACATGCACCGACAAGCCATAGGCATAGTCATTTGCAGTTTTGAGTTTGAGCTGAAAATGGGGTGAGTCGATCGGGAACTGGCGCTCTAATAATTCAAAGAATAAATGGCAAATCCGAACCGCAGCATTACTATGTTTTTCAAACTGTTGGGTTGGTTGCATTTTCATGGCTTCATGCACAATCAGGTGCAAATAGTTTCTTAAAACGTTGTATTTATGAATATAGTCTGAATTTATTTCATTCATCATCTTTTTGAAAACAAATGAAATTTCTTCAACTTGTTGGTCGTTTAAAAAATATAGGGGGTCGCCGTCGACTTTAAACAGTGGTGAGTCTTTTAAAAAACTTTGTCGCGATTCTTGGTTTACAAACTCTTCGGTAAATAGACAAAACCAGCCTGCCTGTTCGGGTGAATTAATTTCCCATGCATATGGCACCATTGGGTTTGAAAACAGTAAAGCAGGGCGGTCGACTCGTATCCAGCGGTTGGCATAGTGAAGTTCGCCTGTGCCTAAAACCAGTGAAATTTTATAATAATCACGGCGGCTATAAGGTGTGAGGAACGAGCAGGCATCACGTTGGAACACGTTAAAATGTCCAAACGAGGTTGATGGAACCGAGTAATCGCTATCTTTGGTTAAAGAAAAGCGGCGATAAAAATCATGTATGGTTTCCATGTCTTTGCCTGCATGCGTTATCAATTTATTTAAAGTTATAAAATTCAAACTTTATTTACTGTAGCTTTTATTTATAGCGTGATCAATCTGTTCATTTAAACAGGTTTGAAAATGAACGGTAAATTAATAATGAAAGAATGAACCAGTAGAAATAAAAATATTTTATAAATTAATAATATATGAATATTGACACTTAAAAACTTGATAACTATTCTTTGTTTGCAAACGATTTTGCGGTAGAACGAAAAGGGGACACTTTCGAGTGTGCTGGTGCTGTGCCCAGTCTGCTAACCCCTTATCGTTTTGCCACCATTTTACGGTAGAATGGTAAGAGGACACCTTCGGGTGTGCTGGTTCTGTGTGTCCAGTCTGCTAACCTCTTATCGTTCTATCACCACTCTACTAATCCCTTTTCGCTCTGTCACCATTTTTATTATTATCATGACATCGTTAAATTTAAATTGAAGGTCTTTTTAGCTTAAATATCTAATTGAATAAACAACAATAATTATTTAACCAATTTCTATTCAACCTTACATTGACACTTAAAAACACGCGGATTATCCTTTGCCTGCTGGCCACATTGCCAGTCGGTTTTAGCAGGCCGTATTTACCCAAAGCACACGAAAAAGTCTCTCTTTTTTGTGGGCATCCCTACGTGTCCCTCTCTGCGGCGGAACGGGAGGGGGACATCTTCGGATGTGCTGATTTTTGGGTAAATCAGTCTGCTAACCCCTTTTCGTTTCGCCACCATAATCATTTAGCAGTGATGTGGCGAAGCTTCTTAATTACCCAAGGAGTTCGCTCATGCGTACTATTTCATCTCTCTCATTGGCAACCTTTGCCAAAATCTTTGACTCTATACCCAACTGGTCTTTAAAACGGTTTAACCGACTCTAGGTTTTAAGCCATAGGTCATTACGACTAAAAAAGCATAGCAACAATAAAACCCGAGATAGGCGAGCACACCATTTTTGTGTTGCTTTTGCACGCCTGTATTTAGCGCTCAATTTAAGAGTGACGGCATTTCTATCTCATTTATTTACAACAAAAAATTATTTTAAACGGTATACATGAAAAATTTAGACGCTTCACGTAGAGCATTACACGTGATTGATACGGCAACAGATTTATTTAAACAATATGGCTTTAATAAGGTCGGGGTAGACCAAATTATTGCTGAATCCCAAATAAATAAAGGCACCTTTTATAGCTACTTTCACTCCAAAGAAAGATTTATTGAACGGTGTCTGGTCGCGCAAAAAGAGCAGTTACAAGAAAAAGTGAGTGTGGTGAGTGAGCTTTACCAAAATGCAGATTTGTCTGATCAACTCAGGCAAATTTACCTTTTACATGCTGACTTAAAAAGCCCTTATTACTTGTTGTTTAAGGCGATTTTTGAAATTAAAAAGCTTTATCCAAATGCATACCAAACCGCACTCAGATATAGGCGATGGCTTAAAAATGAAATTTTCTGCTTGCTCATGGAAACCAAAAAAACAGTTTCCTATTCAGAAGCGGAGATATTTGTATTTATGATGGATGGTGCAATTCTGGGCCTGTTAAGTTCAGATGAAGAAAGGGAAAGAAATGCTTTGCTTGAGTATTTTTTAAAAAGGGTTTGATGGGGAGAAGGCCTAGCTTTAGGCCTTTTTTAAACTTAAAAATTTGTATGGGGCTTAATCGCCTAAGGTAATTCTTAGTCTGTTTAATGCCCCCATTAAAGAAATACTCGCCGTTAAATCTACAATCTCTTTTTCACTAAAATGCTGCGCCAAACTTTCTCGAGTCATCTCAATTTGTTCCAGGTCATTTAAAGAAGTAATTGCGGACGCAAACTCTAAAACGATTTTTTGTTTTTCAGAGAAAGCTTTTGAATGTTTATACCCCGGTATTTGGTCGATAACTTCTTGAGCTATACCAAAATCTCGTAACTCTTTGGAATGAAAAGCACAACAATATGCACAACCATTGATTTGAGATACATACAACTCGGCTAAAGCAGTCAGTTTTGGGTCTAAATCTGAAGATCTAATAGAAGAATGAGCTGAATATAAATGCCCGATGGTTTTCTTTGAAATTTCTTTATATTCCACAGTAAATATCCGTGATTAGTTAGATAGAAGCATTATTTATAATTAGGTATAGGTTGTAAATTAGGCATTTTTTTGTTATGTAGGTATATTTATTATACTTAGTAATCATCTATGAAAGATAACATTTCAGGCTGTACAGTCGAAGAAGCCATGACGGTGTTAGGTGGCCGTTGGCGCATGCTCATTATTTCTTTTTTATTAGAAAGAACGATGCGCTTTAATGAGTTACGCAGAGCAATTCCTAATATCTCTCAAAGAATGCTGACTTTAGAGCTACGTTTCTTAGAAGAAGAAGGCTTTATTTTAAGAGAAGTCTATGCACAAGTTCCTGTTAAGGTTGAATATTCTTTAACTGAAGAAGGCCGAAAATTAGAAAAGCTAGTTGATGTACTAAAAGAAATCGGTGGATGGCTTAAATCGAGATAGTTTTGTTTGGTGTAAGAGGATTTGTTTGATTATTTTAAGGTGGATTTTCTTAATGATATTTTTGTACGGTAAAATTCATTGTCTTACAATAATATAGGAGATATTAAATGATTAAAGATAACTTTATAATACATCCATTAACTGCGATGAAATTTAATCATGGATTACAAACTTGTTTTTACTTGGATATCTATTATTTGTGGTTTTCTATCTGCTTTTTCATGGTTATATGCCAGCCAAGTTAAGGTAAGCGATAAAAAAGCACTAGCTTTAATTGAAAAAAGAGCGAGAAAGAATAAAGAAAAACCTAACTATGCTCGTATGACTTTTGATGGTGCGGATATGAGAGAAACTTTGCATGCACAAACTAAATGGAATAGTTTAGGTGCCATTTTTGCGAGTATTTCTATGTTGTTTCAGGTTATTCTCCAAATATTTTTTTAAAAGTCTTTGTGTTAAATTTAAGAAATAATATTTATTGAAAAAAGTAGTATATTGATAGTATAAAGTTACGGGCTTATTCAAGAAGTTTTAATGTCTTTAGAAAAATTTATGATCTCCTTGCTCATAATAGTGAAAGAAATCGAGGGCTGGATAATCAAGTGCTTGAGCATATGCATTTAAGTATATGCTTTTTCTTAGAGTATCAGGAAGAAAATAAAAAATCTTTACATATATATACCTCTTTTCTAAATTTGATAATTAAGTTAATAAATTATCAAATAGAAAAATTATTGTCAGAGGATAAGTTTGATATTTATATTTTATTAATTAAAAAATATGAAAATAAACTAAAGGCCCATAAATGGGCCTTTAGTTTATTTACTTAAAAAATTCTGTTGCACACTTGGTGAAATTTTTGGAGCTAGTTCTATACCAGCTGCATAAATCCAACAAGAAATTACTAAAAATAGAATTACGGTTAGGAGTTGTTTAATACCAGACATTTGACTTCGAAATATTTGGAGTGAGATTTTTCCAAAAGAGAATGTGAATATTACTATAGTAGCAACAAATAATATAAAACTAAAAAGAGCAAATGCAACACTACTTTCAGTAATTTCAAATATCTTTCTTCCATATACTAGCATTAATGTAGTTAAAAAAGTTCCAAATACTTGATCACTTAAAAATGACATTATATGGTTATATTTTAAGTCTCCACTGGGAATTTCTAGAAAGTTTTCTATTTTGTCTGGTTGTTCTCTTTTGTTTTCTGTGTATGCAAAGCTAAGTAAAGCAGCAATAAGAAACATAGTTAAATTAAGAAAAACTCCAATAAAGATAGATAAGTTACTTGGGTAGCCATAATTATAATATAGAGCTATATCAATACCAGAAATTAATAAAATAAAAAGACATAAGAAAGGTCTACTTTTAAAAAATTTAATCATATGATATACGAGTTAGGTTACTAAAGAAATGAGCGACTATTTAAATATAACTATTTATAATATATATATTATATTTTTGTATATATTGTTTTATTAAAAGTAACTTGAATAAATTTAAATATTTTATATAAATATTTCATTTTTTTTAATATTAATAAAAATATGGTAATTAAAAAATCAGATAATTAAGTTTTATAAAAGTAATGATTACTGTTTTTTATTTACAATAGAAACTCAACCAGAGCTACAATAAAAAGTTATCTTATTTTTTAAATTTTATAAAAGGAGGTTAATTTTCATCTTGAACCAGTTGTCTAATCTTAACTGCCTTCTCAAAGTGATCTAGCTTATGCTCCATAATCCACCAATGCGCTGCCTCCATCAGTAACTCAGGGTTATCATTCTTATTTTTAAAAAAAGCATAAAAAGACAGACCGACATTGTCTCCTTTCTTCTCAATTTTATCGTCGCATCCCTTAATAAAAATTTCTCTTAATTCATTTCTCATATTTAGTATCACTTCAAGTCTATAAAACTAAGACGGCTTATTTTGCTCGCCCCATTGGCACATCATATCTAACAAAGGAATTAAAGATTGCCCTTTTTCTGAAAGTCGATACTCAACTTTTGGCGGAATTTGAGGATATTCCTTGCGTGAAATCAGTCCATCTCTTTCCAATTCTTTAAGTGTATTGCTGAGTGTTCTAAATGAAATATTGCCAATGCAGCGTTGCATCTCATTAAAACGCATGACATTTTTTTCATACAGCCAATACATAATAATCATTTTATATTTGCCATTAATCAAAGAAAGGGTATAGCCAAAACCCGTATCTTCTAATGGTGTATATGAAGGAATACACTCAGTCATTTTTAAAATCCACACTATCTTTTAGTATAGTATATAACATAAATTACCGTACTTATATTTAGGAAAGCACACTTCTATAATCGATTTATCAACTTTCCGATAAGAGTGTTTTCATAATGAAAAAGACATTAGTCATTGTTACCCATCCTCACATAGACCAGTCTGTTGTAAATAAAAGATGGGTAGAGGAACTAGAAAAACACCCAGACCAATTTACAGTTCACCAAATTTATCAAGCCTACCCAGATGGGGTGATTGATGTTGCCAAAGAGCAAGGACTGGTAGAAGAACACGAAAATTTAGTATTTCAATTTCCAGTGTATTGGTTTAACTGTCCACCGCTTTTGAAACAATGGCTTGATGAAGTTTTGACGTATGGTTGGGCTTATGGTTCAACAGGTGACAAGCTTAAAAATAAGAAATTTATGTTGGCTGTATCGGCTGGTGTGAAAGAAAAAGTTTATTCAGAGTATGGTGGATATAACCTTTCTTTAGAGCAAATTTTTACTCCATTTAAGCTAACAGCTTTATATGTTGGGGCAGACTATCAGCCGCTTCATGCATTTTATGGTTTAGACACAAACCCTTCAGAAGATGACGATGTGCCGACTCAACAAGACATAGCGGATAATGCGGCGCAGTATGTTCAGAAGTTATTAGCGTTGTCTGAGTAAGTTTTAAAAGAGAGGCCTAAGCGTGAGAGTTTGGGTCTTTTCAAAGTGGAAAATAGTTTTGTTATCTTTCTGATTTTTTAATAAACAGTTTGCAAAAATCAAATTTTTCTATAAGTTGAAAATACAATAATACGTCTTTGGAAAAATTATGAATATCGCGCCTTTTCCATTTCAAATTACAAACTGGGAAGAAATAGAAGTCACTGAATATAGCGGTGAAACTGGAAAGGCTTATTGGAAAACTCAATTTTTTGGTGAAGAAGGAAATAAAATTAGGGTAAGGCTTGTCGAGTACTCAGCAAACTATTTAGCAAACCACTGGTGTGAAAAAGGGCACATATTATTTTGCCTAGAAGGTGAGTTAGAAAGTAGATTGAAAGACGGGCGAACATTTACTTTAACTTCAGGCATGAGTTATCAAGTAGGGGATAACTCGGAACCCCATCAGTCTTTTAGCTTGAATGGTGCGAAGTTACTTATCGTTGATTAGATTTAAAGAACGTAATCAAATAAAGGGATAGCTATTTCTATCCCTCATCAAACATCTTAATTTGCTAAAGCTGTCATGGCATCAACCAAGCTTGTAATTCCTGTATAGATATCCTTTAAATGGGCTTGGTCATCCATATAGGCAGGGGTAGTAACAAATAAATTTTGTTGATCCACCACACAGTCTGAGGTTTGACAAACATGGTGAATTGAACCCGTTTTTTCAATTTCCTTAGCAATATTAATGTCAGAGCCTAAAGTAATAGTTGGGTGTAACTCTCCAAATATAAGCGCCAATAGAGCAGGGGATATGCATATTGCCCCAATCGGTTTCTTACTCTGATGAAACGCTTTTAAAATTGAAGCTACCGTACCATGTACTCGCGCCTCGGCTCCTTTAAAGGCAAAAGTTGATAAGTTTTTTGCGACGCCAAAGCCACCCGGCAAAATAAGACCATCAAATTCATTTGCATCAAGCTTATGCAGTAGTGAAATTTCACCTCGGGCAATTCTTGCCGCTTCTTGTAAAACATTTCTCTGTTCAGTCATGTTTATTTCGCCGCTTACATGGTCAATAACATGAAACAACGGCTCATCGGGTGCAAAAATTTGATATTCAATATTGGCTGTATCTAAGGCTAATAGGGTTAAAACAGATTCTCTAATTTCAGAACCATCTAAATAACCACAACCCGATAAAATCACTGCTACTTTTTTCATTTGCTTGCTTAAGAACCTTTTTTAAGTATGCAAAAGATTTTAAGTTTTCTTCTAAAAATTTTTTATACGCAGATTTGCCATAAATTCGCCCTAAGTGAGCATTTTTGTTTTGCGTAGCTCACGTGGGGTAATCCCAAACAAATTTTTAAATTGTTCAGTAAATCGAGATTGAGATTGATAGCCACATTCAAAAGCAATATTGCCAATACTGTTATTGGTGGTTTGAATAAGATGCAGCCCATGGCCGAGTCGTACTCTATTACGAATGTCCTGAATGCTGTTTCCTTCACTTTTTAGTTTTCTTCTTAGCGTCGATGAACTCATAAAAAGTTGAGCCGCGATAAATTCAGCGGTGAGTTCTGTAGACAAATGATCAGAAATAAAAGCCTGAACTTTTTCACTCAAGCTTGTATTCATATTGAGTTTAGCAATATCGGTATAGCCCGAATAATAAATAAGCTCTAAAAGCTCCCTTTTTCTAAATTTAAATGCAGAAGGAGGGGCAACTAAAGAGAAGTCTATAAACTGATACACGGCACTTTCTAAAAGAGAATTAAGCTGGCCTTGAACATAGTTTTGAGAAGTCCCCGCATTTTGAGGCAAGTCATTAAAATCTTCAAAATCAAACTCGATAAGAAGAGCGAAATATTCTTCTTGATCAGGAATATTACGCATATCAATGCTGGAGCTGTTGGCTAAAAAAATAAAAGAGCCGGCATCACACTTAATATTTTCAGTTTTTCCAAGTTCTTTGTATCCACTTAATACAATAATGAGTAAGGGCTTAGAAATCGGAACGTTTGTGATTTTTTGCTCTTGGTAAGCTGAATAGACCGCAAAAGTTAGGTTTAAGTTGCTATGCTCGAGCAGGCTTTTTTTAGCTAAAGAAATAAGATTCTTCATTGAATTTAAGTGCTTAATAAAATTTAGGCGTTGTGATGGATATAAAAATTATCAACATTTTTTTGGCTATTTTTAATGTTTGAGCCAATAAAAAAGCCTAAACCGTTTAAGTTTAAGCTTCTTTAAATTTGAATTCTGGCGGTGAGAGAGGGATTCGAACCCTCGATACGCGCAAACGTATACACACTTTCCAGGCGTGCTCCTTCAGCCACTCGGACACCTCACCAAGGCGTGCGATAGTAACTAAAAAATCAGGTTCTGCCAAGATTTAAGACGAGCATTACAGAAAAAAAATAATAGAGGTGATAAGATTGCGCTAAAAATCTATTGGTTTAATTACACAATGCAAAATACGGCCAAAAAAGCGACCTTGCCTGCCACGGCTTTGGCAGCTCTTGGGGTGGTCTTTGGAGACATCGGAACGAGTCCGCTCTATGCCTTGAAAGAGTCCTTCCATGCTGCCCATGGTTTGGGAATTCAGCCTGAAAACGTATTAGGAATTTTATCCATTATTTTTTGGTGCTTAATGCTGATCATCAGCATCAAGTATGTCGCAATTGTCATGCGTGCAGACAACAATGGCGAAGGCGGTATCATGGCCTTACTCGCATTGAATTTGCGTAAAGCAAAAATTGCCGACAACAAAAAAATCTACATGATTGCCATTGGCTTTATTGGGGCATCACTGTTCTTTGGTGACGGTATTATTACCCCAGCAATTTCGGTATTGTCCGCGGTCGAAGGGTTGTCTATCGCAACCAACGTTTTTGACCCGTTCATTATGCCAATTGCAATTGCCATTATCATCACGCTGTTTTTAGTGCAAAAACATGGTACTGCGTTTGTAGGTAAGTTCTTTGGTCCAATTACGCTTGTGTGGTTTATCTCGTTAGGCGCATTAGGCCTTCACAGCGTTATTCAAACACCGATTGTACTCGGCATGTTTAGCCCGCATTGGGCAATTCAGTTTATCTACCATCATCCAATTATGACCTTTTTTGTGATGGGTGCTGTGGTGTTAACCGTGACGGGTGGTGAAGCACTTTATGCCGACATGGGGCACTTTGGACCAGTTCCGATTCGTCTTGCGTGGTTCTTTGTGGTGTTACCATGCTTAGTTTTAAACTATGCAGGACAGGGCGCATTGTTACTTCGTGACCCTGCGGCAATTGAAAACCCGTTCTATTTACTGGTTCCTCAGTGGGCACTTTACCCAATGATTATTATGGCGACTATGGCAACAGTCATTGCCTCTCAAGCCGTAATTTCTGGGGTGTTTTCTCTTGCTCGCCAAGCGATTCAATTGGGTTATTTACCACGTTTAAGTATTAAACATACCTCTGAGTCTGAAGAAGGTCAGATCTATGTGCCGTTCTTAAACTGGTTACTTTTAATCGCAATTATTATCTTAATTCTGATTTTCAAAACCAGCTCAAACTTGGCAAGTGCTTATGGTTTAGCAGTAACTTTAACCATGCTCTGTGACACGATTTTGGTTTCCATCTTTATCTACTCGGCGTGGAAGTGGAGCTGGCCAAAAGTGGTGTTACTGATTATTCCATTCTTCATTTTAGAATCGGTTTTAGTTGCAGCAACTTCACTTAAAGTGTTGTCAGGTGGTTGGGTGCCGTTACTCATTGGTGGTATTGCTGTGACCATTTTAATGACATGGAAACGTGGTCGTGAGCTTACTTTTGCCAAACTTGAACATGACACTTTAGCTTTAGACTTGTTTGTGAAAAGTATTGGTAACAGCGTGCACTGGGTGCCGGGTGATGCCGTGTTTATGACAGGTACACCAAACGTTGTGCCACATGCCATGCTGCATAACATTAAGCACAACAAAGTGCTACATCAGCGTAATATTTTGGTGACTGTGGTGATTGAAGATGTGCCATTCGTTGCACCAGAAGAGCGTATTACGACAGAAGCTTTAGCTGAACATTTCTACCGTATTAAAATTTTCTACGGCTTTAAAGATGAAATGAATGTGCCAAAAGCGCTTATGCAAGCTTATGAGCAGTTAGGTCTTGAATACGACTTAATGCATATCAGCTTCTTTATTTCCCGTGATCGTATTGTTCACTCGGTGGGTGATGGTATGTCGCCGTGGAGAGAAAAGCTGTTTATTTCGATGCAGCGTAACACCAGTCCGGTGAGCGACTTCTACCAAATTCCAACCAACCGTGTGGTGGAGTTAGGTAGTCAAATCGAAATATAAATAATTTGATGTAAAAAAAACCAAGACATAAGTCTTGGTTTTTTTTATGGCTCTGATTATTGAGCTTGTGGCATAGGTGCATCTGCTGGCAATGCACCCTCTTTTGCCATTGGGTCTGCTGACTGATTTGGGTCAGCTGGTGGCGGTGGTGTATTTGGGTCTTGTGGCGCTGGAGCAGCCATTTCACCGCCAGCTGGAGGTGCTGGTGGTGCATCTGCTGGAGGAGCAGGAGGGACATCAGCTGGAATAGGGGCACCAGTAGGTGCTGCGCCTGTTGGGGCTGCAGAAACTGGTTGTACTTTCCCACTATTCACTAAATCACTAATAGAGCCAGGTTGCCCATTGACGGTTGTAGTGACTTTTACTTTAGACAAACTTTCTAAAGTTTCACCTGGTTGGACAGCAGGTTCAGCTAGGGCTGCCATACTGCACAGTCCAGCAATTACGCCAATACCAATAATCTTTGAATGGATCATTAAATGGACTCCGTTTATATTTTTATCCAAATTTGTGGAGCTAACCATGTCATAAGGTATGAGGGCTTTTCAATGAAAGATACGCAATTAACCCAATTCAATAGTGAAAGTTCCTCACAATGCCAACAAACTGTTACCGAACAAGAAATGGAGTTACAAAAAAGATGACCATGTTTTAACCATTTGAAAGATAAGCGATATACTTAAAAAAGCAGGATTGTTAAGCTGCGTGTGGACAGTGGTATTGATAGAAACATGGCTAGTAAAAAAAGTAGTTCAGGCATCTTCGGTGATTTTTCTTTAAGTGAGCATTTTGGCAAAATTGTACTTGCCGGAGTGGCAGCAGGAAGTTTTGCCTTCGCTTTTGGTGGTGAAAAAATTTCACAGTGGTTTTCGCCTTTAAGCACCAACTCGACTTGTCTAAACCAGTTTTATCGCGAAATTCCACCTGCTTTAAATAAAGACAGCTTAAAAAAAGACAGTTATCCGCTGTGCTTTAATGGTTTCAATGTTTTGTACTCGGGTATGTCTAAAACGCCGTTATGGTCAGCTGAATATCTAAGTCCAGAACGTTTAAGCACTAAAATTAAACGTGAAGATAATTTCCACGAAGAAACTCGCGTTCCTGAGCGTCACCGTTCACTGTTAAGCGATTATCGTGGTTCAGGCTATGACCGCGGGCACATGTCACCAAATGGTGATATGCCGACTAAGGACTCTCAGTTCGATAGCTTCTCGCTCAGTAACATGGTTCCGCAAGCACCTAAAAATAATCAGGAAGTTTGGCGTAAGCTTGAAGATGCTACGCGCGCTGTGGTTACTAAGCAAAAGCAAGATGCTTATATCGTGACAGGACCAATTTTTGAAGGTCAACGACTCAAAACGATTGGTCGTGGTGTCCTCGTTCCAAGCGCAGTGTATAAGGCTGTTTATTATCCTAAAACTGGCGCAATTGGCGCTTACTACGCACCAAATAACAACTCACAGCAGGTTAAGGTCGTGAGTGTGTGTTATTTGGAAGAAAAGCTGGGAATTAATCTATTCCCTCAACTCACCGAACAACAAAAGCGTAATGTCTATCGTCTGCCGTTAACATCTAGCCAAGTTAAGTCAAACCAGAAGCTAGATTATTTACACTGGGACGGAGAAAGCCAGTGTGAACGAGACTTAAGTACAGATCAGATTCACGCATTACAAGACCAGTTTAAAAAGCAGAAAAGTACTTCTTCTGAACCTATGGAATCAAAAGTTCCAAGTATTGATGAAGAAACTAGAAAAGCTATTGTGAAACAATTAGTAGAAGCCTTAGTGAACTATTTCTTGCAAATCATTAAATAAGCATTTGTAGGAAGTATTGCGCAGTTCTTATTCAATACAATAAGATGAATATACAGATCTGTCTGTTCATCTTATTCGAATAAGGACAATAACAATGTTTGCCTCGATGTTTCTTTTTTCTTTTGCCATGTCGATTACCCCGGGTCCAGTCAATACCGTTATTTTATCGACCAGCTTAAATCACGGTCTAAAAAGATCGCTTCCCTATATTTCAGGCGCCACCATTGGCTTTACTTTGCTTTTGATTTTTATGGCATTTGGTCTGCAAAGTGTATTAACTCAATTTCCAGTTGTCTTAAAAATTCTTGCAGTTTGTGGAACGCTATTTGTTTGCTATATCGGGATTAAGATTATTCTTTCTGCTGCAAATATTTCTATTTCCAGTGTTCCTGTAGAACAGATGATTATTCCCAATTTTAAAGATGGGTTCTTGTTACAGTGGCTTAACCCTAAAGCGTGGTTGGCTTGTGTGTCGGGTATTACCATGTTTACCAGTATTGAAAATCCGCAGGCGTTGCCAGTCTTTATCGTTATTTATTTTTTCACCTGTTATGTGTGTTTGTTCTTTTGGGGATTCTGCGGTGATAAATTTTCAGTAGTGCTCAATCAGGGCAACCGTTTGAAATATTTTAATATCTTGATGGGCGCTTTTTTAATTTTATCGGCACTTTTAATTTTGATTGATTTTTTTTAAATTGATCGTATTACACTGTGAAGATATAACAACGAGACCACACTTATGTTTAAGCCATTTGAAAAGGGTACAGAGTCTTCTTCAATTGAAGATTTAACATTAGAAAATGATGTCGATTGCGTGAGTATTTATGGCAATTTGCAAATTACCAAAGACAAAGTCGGGTTAGAGCAGGCAAAGGCATTGCAGAGTTTTTTAAATAATGTAGTTGCAGCTTTGGAAAAAGAAGAATTGCCTGAGAAAATTGAACGTCCAGCTGAACAAGAAATTAATAATCCGTTTTTGTAATAAATATATTTTACTCAATTTGCTATCGCGACGGCGGCACGGATGCCGCCTGTTTCACTGCGTTACATGGAAGTAACGTCAGTGAAACGAATGAGTTTTGTCACTTTTGCTCACTCAAAAGTGAGGCATTACCTATACAACTACAACTTGAGTGACCGTGGTATTTGCGGTTGTGCAGTTAATCCTTATCCCCAGCAACTACCTTATAAATAATTGCCCCAATCACAGCCCCTAAAATCGGTGCTACCCAGAACAACCACAACTGACTTAACGCAGCCGTTTCAGCAAAGAACGCAACACCTGTACTACGTGCAGGGTTCACAGAAGTGTTTGTAACTGGAATACTGATTAAGTGAATAAGCGTTAATGCAAGACCAATCGCAATAGGTGCAAAACCAGCAGGTGCACGACCATGTGTTGATCCTAAAATAATGATTAAGAAGAACGCAGTAAGTACCACTTCAATAATAAAAGCAGAACCTAGACCAAATTTATTTGGCGATAAATCACCAAAACCATTTGACGCAAAACCGCCCACACCAGTAAAGCCAGCTTGACCTTGAGCGATAATATAGAGAACAAATGCAGCAGCAGTTGCACCAACCACTTGTGCAACAATGTAAGGAATTAAATCTTTAATATCGAAACGGCCGCCGACCCAAAGACCGACACTGACCGCGGGGTTAAAATGTCCACCAGAGATATGCCCGAGAGCATAAGCACCAGTGAGTACGGTTAAACCAAAGGCAAGGGCTACACCTGCAAAGCCAATACCAAGTTCAGGGAAAGCTGCGGCTAACACTGCGCTACCACAACCACCAAAGACTAGCCAAAACGTACCTAAGAATTCAGCAAAATATTTATTCATTGTGATTACTCATCTATTGATCTATTTTTTAATTAATGTGAAATATGTCACAAAAAATTAAGCATGTGACTATATGAAATTTTTGTTTTCAGTGTTGTTTTAATCAAGAAAAGATTTGTAAGTTTTGGTTGGTTATTCTTTGTCTAAAAATTGAACTCGCCATTGTTGGGGTGTTTGATTGGTCCAATGTTTAAATGCTCTTTGAAAAGCACTTTGTTCTGAGTAACACAGTAAAAGTGCAATCTCTTGCAAGCTTAAATGCGGGTCTTTTAGATACTCGGTTGCGAGCATAAAGCGCACTTGTTGCACGCGTTCCTGAAAGGTGGTGTTTTGCTGTTGTAAGTGCCGTTGGAGCTGCCGAACTGAAAGTCCTAACTGTGTTGCAATATATTCAATGTGATATTGATTCTTTTGTAAGCCAGTTAAAATGGAGTGCTGTAAACGCTGATCGAGTTGGGTCGAATTTGGTAATTGTTCTAACAGTGCTTGGGCTTGCTGAACCAATAACTGCTGTAGAGTGTGGTCAGCGTTGCTAAGGGGTTTATGAATTTCGGTAATTGGAATAAGTAACTCTGTACGCGGCTGGCTAAAACGAACAGGACATTGAAAGTACTGTTCATACACCCTGATATTTTTAGGGGCAGTATTTAAGAAATGTACCTCATGTACATGTACACCTTCATGAGACATAAAAAGACGTAAGAATTGAATCACCAGCGCAATCGCGATTTCATCGGTAAGCTGAGTAGGGTGTAGTTCAGTCGCCTCCCAGCGAATAGAAGCATATTCTTCATATAGCTCAACCACTAATGGGCTACCGTCATAAATCAGACGGTGAAAGTCATGATAGCGAATTAAGGCTTCACCTAGGTTATCGCAAGAGAGCGCGAGATAAGCAATAATTCCTAAGTGTTTGGGCTGAACATATTTAGCAATTTCTAGACCTAATCCCGGCTTCGGGTCTAGTTTATAAATCACTTCTAACAAGTCGCGCCAAACGACGTAGTCAAAGCGTTCCAGATTTTGAATGTGTTCTAATTGTTTAGGAATAGCTAATCCATTCGCTTCACAATAAGCTTTTAATAGATGTCCCAGCCCTCCATACACCGAGCCTGTATAATTTTTTAGTTGGGGCATCCGTGACCACCTCTTTCTTGTCGTGATTTGTCAATGAAACCATAAATTCTGGTCAATACCTAGCATAACGAATTTTATATGCTCAATAAAAAGAAAAAGGAGTTAGGTGATGTTAAAAGGTTTTATTGCCGGAATTGCGGTTGCAAATGCATTTGAATGGGTGGCACACAAATATATTTTGCATGGCGTACACCGTGCTGGAAAACCGCGCTATAGCCCAGTGCCAAGAAGCATGGAATCTCATTGGGCACACCATCGTGAAGTCCGTAAACAGCAATTTCATGATGATTGCTATGTGGAAGGTATTGGAAACTGGCGAACTAAAAATGAGTTAATTTCACTTGCCGTAGTCGCAACAGTCTCAAGTGCAGTTTTCTATCCATTTTCAAAAGGTATGGCACTCGCGGCTTGGTACAGTGCTGGTAATTACTATTATATTCATCGCCGTGCACATTTAGAACCTGACTGGGCAAAGCGTAAAATCCCGTGGCACTACGATCACCATATGAACTCTAATCAAGATGCTAATTGGTGTGTGACTAAGCCTTGGTTTGATTATGTGATGGGAACACGTGTGGTATCTTCGGCAGATTTAAAAGAACAAAACCCTTTGGGTATACGGTTACCTACTGCGCTTGCTAGACCACTGTCTCAAGCAGTAGAAAAAATCTTTCCTACAAAATGGGTCGAGAAAAAAGAAAAGCCTCAACTCGTTAGTGAGCTAAATTCGGTAGATGGCGCTGCATAAAAAAATAAAGGGGCATATCGCCCCTTTAAATATATAAGCTTACAAGCGCATTTCGATGCCTTGATCAGCTAAGTATTGTTTAGCTTCTGGAATCGTATATTGGCCAAAGTGGAAAATACTTGCAGCCAATACCGCATCTGCACCACCTTGTAAAATACCGTCTGCAAGGTGTTGTAAGTTACCTACACCACCAGAAGCAATCGTTGGAATGGTCACGCGGTCATTAATGGCACGCATTAAGGCAATATCGTAACCTGCTTTAGTACCGTCGGCATCCATACTGGTAATGAGTAACTCACCCGCACCGTAGTCAGCCATTTTCACAGCCCATTCAATGGCATCAATACCTGTTGGTTTACGGCCACCGTGAGTAAAGATTTCCCATTTGTTATCGCCAGTTTTTTTGGCATCAATCGCAACCACAATACATTGTGCGCCAAAGTGCTGAGAAGCTTCTTGAACAAATTCCGGATTAAATACGGCAGCCGAGTTAATACTCACTTTGTCTGCACCTGCATTTAATAACGCACGAATATCTTCAACCTTACGGACACCACCACCAACAGTTAATGGCACAAATACAGTCTCGGCCATACGTTCAACAGTACGGTAAGTGGTATCGCGGCCATGATGTGTAGCGGTAATGTCTAAGAAAGTAATTTCGTCTGCACCTTGTTCGTTATAGCGACGTGCCACTTCAACAGGGTCGCCCGCATCACGAATATCGAGGAATTGAACGCCTTTAACTACGCGTCCGTTATCAACGTCTAGGCAAGGAATAATACGTTTAGCAAGCATAGCTTTTTCCAAAAATAATCGCCGTTGGTGAAAGTTCCTACACAGGCGCTACACCTTCATGGAGGGAAGAGGTATTCTATCAAACTTCACAGATGTTTTTTGCAGGTTTTCCATGTCGGTTTATACCCCTTTGAGTTTAGATGAAGTTCGCACCTTTGCTGCACCTTATGGATTAGAGGTGTTGGAGCTGAACCCAATTCAGGGAGGTATTCAAAACACCAATTATTTTTTGGTAGATGTAAACCGTAAACAATATGTACTCACCGTGTTTGAAGAGTTAGATGCACAAGGTGCAGGCGAACTTATTCCTGTACTTGAACAATTGGGCACTCATGATGTACCTGTTGCTGTGCCGTTAAAACACAGTGGACAAGCGGTTCACGTGATTGCAGACAAGCCTGCACAGATTGCACCACGTCTCATGGGTGATCATCCCATGCAAACCACAGTAGCTCAAGTTGCCGCAATTGCAGATGCACAGGCGAAACTGCATGTGGCTTTACAAGACTTTCCGCTTGAACGTGAATATCGACGCGATCATCAATACTGGACAGGTGTTGCAGAACAGCTTAAGCCAAATATGTCTAAAGATGATCAAGCTTTACTTGAGCAGGTCTATCAAGCTTTTAATGCTAAAACAGCGCAGTACTCAAATCGACCAACAGGTTTTATTCACTCTGATTTGTTCCGTGACAATACGCTGTTTGAAGGTGAGCAATTACAAGGTATTTTAGATTTTTACGAGTTAAATCAAGATGAATTGCTGTTTGATATTGCGATTACCATCAATGATTTTTGTACCGAATATCCAGAAGCACATTTAAACTTAGACAAAGTAGCGGCTTACTTAGCGGCATACCAAAAAGTTCGTGTGCTTACTTCAGATGAACTTGAGTGTTTAGATGTATTCTTAGCAATGGCAGCATGCCGTTTTTGGTCAATGCGCTTGCAAGTTGCTCAAAAAAATAAAGAAGAAGGACGTACAGGCGACGACATTTTGCAAAAAGACCCGCAAGAAATGCGAGCAATGATGCAAGACCGTTTAAGTCATGTAAAAGCATAAAAGGAATAAAGATGCGAGATCAGGGGCGTTTAGTCGAATGGTTCGACGAAAAAGGTTATGGTTTTATTCAGCCGGACGATGCTGAAAAAGAGCGAGTCTTTTTGCATATCAAAGATTTTGCACGCCCCGGACCTCGGCCAATTATTGGCTGTGCACTAGAGTATTTGGTCATTTTAGATGAGCGAGGTCGCTTCCGTGCCCAGCAAGTCACCTATTTAAAAGCATCACAAACGCGTAAAGCTGCAAAGTCAGCAAAACCAGAATCTTCATTTCAAGCAAAACCATGGTCTGCCATGCAAATGGGGATCGTATTTTATTTTGTTTTAATGGGCATTATGAGTTTCATTCATACTTTACCAGCCTATACTTTGTTGTTTGTTTTAATGATGAATGCCTTAAGTTATTGGCTATATTCACAAGATAAAGAGGCTGCACAACTAGGCAATCGCCGTGTGCCTGAACAAACTTTACACATTGTAAGTTTTTTAGGAGGCTGGCCTGCTGCATGGTGGGCACAACAAAAACTGAGACATAAAACACAAAAACAACCATTCCGTAAGATTTATTTTTGTACCATATTCTTTCATTTACTTTTGATTTTGTGGTTAATTTCTCCCTTAAATGTTCTGCGGGGCTTATAAAAGTAAATTGTTTTATTAAACTTGAGAGGTATAAAAATGAATAGTTCTATCGACCAAGATCCAAATCGTACTTTAACACTTATTTTATATGTACTTTATATTGTTGCCATTTTTACAGGCGGCTTACTTGCGATTATTGCTTTAATTATTAACTACGTAAAACGTTCTGATGTACAAGGTTCAATTTTTGCGAGCCACTTTACATGGCAAATCAGAACATTCTGGTGGTATCTCGCTTGGAATATTATTGCCTTTTTACCGTTTATTTTCTTGTTCTTTACAGGTGAAAATACCGATTTATTTGCAGGCGTTGCGATCTCTTCGACCGTATTCTGTGTAGGCGTGATTACAGCGGCATGGATCTGGATTGTATATCGTGCCATTCGCGGCTTGATTGCATTAAATGATAACCGCCCGATGTATCAGCCTTAATCAATAAAAAAGAGAGCGTTAAGCTCTCTTTTTTATTCTCGAATTCTTTTAGTTTTTTTAATGGGTAACTTAAGTTTTAACTCACTGACTAATACACCTAAGACCACTAAAGCTCCTCCGAAAAGAGCAATAATTGGTAATCGCTCACCTGCGATTCGGCCAATAACTCCTGCCCAAACAGGCTCTCCTGCATAAATAATCGCAGCACGTGAAGGATCAACCATACGCTGAGCCCAGTTCATCACAAATTGAATCAGCGCACTTGCTAAACCTAATGTAACAGCAAGGAGTACAAGCGGCCATGAAAATGCTGGAATCGTATGCTCACCCACCACAGGCATAACGGCAAACGAAAGTAGAGACGCGACAGCAAGTTGAATAATGGTCACACGGCGCAAATTTACCTTTCCAGCAAAGTAACTAATAAAAATAATTTCTAAAGCAATCGCAACTGAGCCAAGTACTGTTAAAAGCTGGCCAAAACTTAATGAAATTTGCTCAAAACCATTACCTGTTAATAAAACAAGACCAGCAAAAGCCAAAACTGCTCCCACCCAAGTCATGACATGTGGAGTTTTTCTAAATATGAGCCACATTAAAATAGGAACAAGTGGAACATAAAGCGCCGTTAAGAAAGCTGACTCACTACTCGGAATGGTTTGCAGGCCAATCGTTTGAGTTCCATAACCGCCTACAATCACTACACCAATTGCAGTACCAGCACCTAAGTCTTTTAACGTAACGCCTTTCATACTCTTGAATGAAATAAGCAATAACGTTAGTGCTGCTACAGCAAAGCGGCAGCCTACAAAAAACATAGGTGATGTAAAATTCAGTGCATATTGCACTGTAAGAAATGTTCCGCCCCAAATCATAGTAATCAAAACGAGTGCTAACTGAGGGGCTTTGCTTGAACTCAAAGAAATTGGTGACATATTCAAATTTAGAAAGAATTGTGCAATATACTGCACATGTTGCGCTATTCTTCCATTTTGTGCAATATATTGCTCAAATTTTCTTTACTAACCTATTCTATGAGCCAGTCGAGTACCGTTTTACAGCACGTAGGCACAAATATCCGTTCCTTAAGAGATGAGCGTGGTTTAAGCCAACAGGACTTGGCAGATCAGGCAGGTGTAAGTAGACGAACGATTGCTGCTTTAGAAACAGGACAAGTCAATATCAGCTTGGCCAAACTCGACGCGATTGCGATAGTGTTGGGGGTAGACTTTAGAACGATTGTGAGCGCACCCGAGCATAAAGAACAAGCCTTGGTTAATGTACTTGCTTGGCAGGGTGAAAAAGAGGAAAGCAAAGCAACATTACTGGCTTCAGTTCCATCCCATAGCCAAGTTGAGCTTTGGACGTGGTCATTGGCAGTAGGGGAGTCTTATATTGCTGAAGCAGACCCAGAAGGGTGGCAAGAACTGATTTATGTATTAGAAGGTGAGCTAACGATACAATTTGCAGATAGCTCAAAAACTATAGCTGCTGGCTCTTCAATTATATATGCCAGTTCAGTAACTTATACGTATGTGAATAGCGGTAATCAAATACTTAAATTCATTCGTAATGTGGTGTATTAACTTTAAAATCTTTTTTAAAACTATATGAAGTATTCAGTTTTATATCTTGCATTTATCTTATTTAAAAAGTTGTAAGTTTAGTTTTAAACAAAAAACATGAAGAACAATAAATAAGACAAGTTATGATATTTCTTGTGTAATGAAATTATTTTTAAATCGTTTTAACAGAAAAAAGATAGAGAAATGAAGTTTTTATTAAGTTCGCAAGATATTCAGAACTATAAATTTATCTGGAATATTTCTAAAGAAAATTATAAGAAACAAAGAAGTAGTATGTTTCTTATGTTTTTATTAGTGGTATTTGCAGCATTTTTTACGACTTTATTACCATACTTGCTAAAAATTATTATCGATTATTCTGCACACGAATATAACTTTTTACTCAATATTCAACTCCCATTTAATTTTTTATATCTACTTGTAGTTGCCTATGCGACCGCATGGTTAGTCAATGAGTTATGCCATTGGACGCAAAATATTTTTGGGGCTTATTTGATGGTCGATTTCAAAGGATCATTAATTTCTGCAGGCTTAAAAAATTATTTAAATCTAAAAAAAGATGCACAAGATCAAATCGAGGCTGGAACAGTAATCAGTGATCTCGCAAGAGGAAGTTCTGCTTTTGGTGAAATTAATTTAACGTTACTTCTTCATTTGGGGCCAATTATTTTTCAATTGGCGATGATTTTTGCGGTTTTGTTTACGACCATTAGTTTACTTTTCAGTATTAGCTTTTTATTGGTCGCTATTATTATTTTTATCGTTTCCTTTTATATAAATAAAAGAAGTAGTTCACTATTCGATGCTATGTATGAAAAAGACAATTTAGTGAATAGTCATTTAATACATCAAATATCTAACTCCTATGAAATTAAAGTAAAAAATGCAGTGCCGTTTCAGTTATCGAAATTTAATGACACTCTAAATTTATATATCACAACTGCAAAAGATAGGAATAAGAAAATAGGATTATTGATGATTTCTCAGTTGTTTATGATCTTTCTATTCTTACTTATTTTTATGTTATTTACCGTATTTCTTTCAACTGATAAGCAATTGACAGCTGGGGCTTTCGTATTGATAAGTACTTATATTATTCAACTCACCAATCCATTTTTGGCTGTTTCGCAAAGTTTGATGCGGTTAAATGGTAACTTTGTGGCCTTAGCAAAATACCGACAGTATTTTAATCTCAAGAAAGAGCAATATACGTCGTCTACCATTAAACATTCCGAAGTCATATTTCAATTTATAAATGCCAAATTTTCGTTAGGAAAAAGAGCAGTAGACCATTTTAATTTAACAATTTTGGCTAATAAAACGTATGTCGTGATTGGTCAAACAGGGCTAGGTAAAACTTCTCTGATGAATTATTTAATGGGGATATATCAGATTCAGTCAGGGCAGCTTTTTTATAAAAATGTCGATATCAGTCATAACTTTTCTAAGCATATTTTTGATGAAGTGGTCTATGTTGCTCAGCAACCTGTTATTTTCCCTTATTCTTTAAGAGAAAATCTGGTTTATAACTCTCAGTATATATATGAAGATTCTTACTTAATTCAGATGCTTGAGCAGTTTAAACTATCGCATATTTTGAAAAAGCATCATTTAACGCTCGATGATGATCTAACTGAAATTTATAAGAATTTTTCAGGGGGAGAAAAGCAAAGAATTTGTATCCTTCGAGGTCTTTTAGCACGCCCACAACTCATCATATTAGATGAACCGACCGCAGCTTTAGATGTAGATACTGCAAAAGATATACTTGCATATATTCAGCAAGTTGTTCCGTCCGTGATTATGATTACGCATTCACCTTATGCAATGGAGATTGCAGATGAGGTGATTGATTTAGAAAAGTTATTAAATTAAAGATTATTAAGTAATAAAAAAGAGCCTAAACAGGCTCTTTTTTTACATCTTAAAAATTAAAGACGGTTTTCATCTAACAGAAGCTGAGCTTCACGAAGGTTTAAAGTACCTTCATAAATTGCACGGCCTGTGATTGCACCTAAAATGCCCGGTTTGCCTTTTAAGTTACGAACGTCATCAAGGTTAGTTACGCCACCTGAAGCAATCACTGGTAAGCCTGAGTATTGAGCCAAGTTTACAGTCTGCTCAACGTTTACCCCTTGCATCATGCCGTCACGCGCAATGTCTGTATAAACAATGCTAGACACGCCTGCATCTGCAAAACGTTTTGCTAAATCAGTTGCTTTAACATCAGTAACGTTTGCCCAGCCGTCAGTTGCAACCATACCATTCATGGCATCAATACCAACAATGATGTGGCCAGCAAAGCGCTTACAAGCTTCTTCTACAAATTCAGGCTCTTGAACTGCTTTAGTACCAATAATGACAAAAGTCACACCAGCTTCTAAATAGTGTTCAATCGTTTCTAATGAGCGAATACCACCACCAATTTGAATTGGTAATTCTGGCTGAGCTTTAGCAATTGCTTCAACAACAGGCTTATGAATTGGAGTACCTGCGAAAGCACCATTCAAATCAACCAAATGCAAACGACGTGCGCCTTCATTTACCCAATGCTGGGCAGTTGCAACTGGATCGTCAGAGAAAACGGTATCGTCTTCCATACGCCCTTGTTTTAAACGCACACATTTACCATCTTTCAGGTCAATTGCTGGAATGATTAGCATGCTTTCGCTCCTTGCTTCATCATGTTTATGAAATTGTGCACATCTTAGCAAAGTATTGATCAATCGCTAAGCCTTAGAAAAGACTTTTATAACTTTACGCGTGAAGTGCGGTTTGAATCGTTTGTGAAATGTGAGCCGGTAATAGATTTTGTTTACGAAGCTCTAAAAATACCAGTAGAGCTGTATAAGCATCAGCGGCCGCATAACTGATTTGCTGTGGTGTAAGTGGTTTTTGTGCCCAATTTGATGTTCCGATTTTCTTTGACTTTGCAAGATACTGTCCAAACAACAGTGCTACGGCTTTTTGTACACCCATTTGCTGGGTAAAACCAAAGTGACTAAAACCTTTAGCAAGGTCAACGCAGCTTTCAAGCTCTATGCCTTTTTTGTGAAAAATATGCTTATCATTTTTAAGGCCAAAACCGACTTTAAGTTGTTTTGGATTGGACAAAATAGGCTGCAAAAATTTTAAAGTCGATGAGTTTACATGAAATAAATAGGCTTTATGTTCTGTGGCAAGCTGAATCAGATGTGGACCCGTCGAGACCTCACCTACTCGAAATGTCGGTTTAGATTCCGAATCAAATCCTAAAAAGATCGCTGCTTTTAATTCTTCTTCAATAGTTTTGCATTGCTCAATATTTTCAATCACCACAATATTTTGGTAGTTAAGATTTTTAAAAGGAGGGAGCTGCTGAATAGAGGCTTTGTCGAGGATGGAAGGGGTTTCGGACATATTTAACAGCATACAAATAAATTGAGCTATTCCCTTTATATATGAATAAAGCCTAGAGAACTAGGCTTTACGAAACTTTAAAATTATTGAGACTGAGATGGCGACCCAATGATAACGCTTTCGCTTTTTTCAATATAACCTTCATAGGTAGGAGCCATCATTGTGGCAATAATAGCAAAAATGACTGCAAGTGGAATAAGTGCAATATAAATCCAGCCTAAAACACGTTCCCAGCTTGGCGTTGGACGCTTCGGTCCATAATCATTAGGACCTTCTGTTCCTTTTGCACAAAATAAATAAACTGCAAGGCCAATATTCACGACCGGTACTAGCATCAGTAAAGATAGCCACCCTGTATTATTGCGATCATGCAAACGGCGGATGGTAAATACGAAGCTAATATAAATACCGACGATATAGAGAATGGCAATGGAGACTAAGCCCGGCGCAGTAAAGCCTGGAGCGCCCTCATTTTGTGTAAGTCCGAAAGTAAAAATAATAAGTAGAACAACAGCAGCGAGGGTTAGGGTAAATAGGAAGGTCCAAGCAGCGTAAGAGAGTCGTCCAAAACGCCCATTTGCCTTAAAGGGCGAATCCTGCTGAAGTGGCTGATTTTCAAAAGGTGAATTCATTGTGTTTATCCTGATCATTTGGTTTTATTTAAAAGTATGAATATTCAATATTTTGTTGAATAAAATATCATTCTATAAATGATTAGTAGTTATTATAAATAAAAAAAAAGATCAGGCCATCTAGACCTGATCTGTTCAAAGCTTTCGTGAAATTAAATATTCCATTCCACAAAGTTTTTAAGTAGCTGTAAACCAGCAGTATGGCTTTTCTCTGGGTGGAATTGAGTCGCAAATAAATTATCTTTGTGAATTGCCGTACAGAAGTTCACGCCATATTCGCATGTTGCAGCCACAAGCTTTTCATCTTTAGGTTCAACATAGTAGCTGTGTACAAAGTAGAAGCGAGCATCTTGTTCAATGTTGTTCCACATTGGATGGCTTGGGTCCATTTGGTGAACTTGGTTCCAGCCCATGTGTGGGACTTTCAAACCGTCCATTTGAGGGAAGTGTTTGACGACACCTTCAAAAATACCCAGTGCGTCTACACCGCCATTTTCTTCAGAACTTTGCAGTAATGCTTGCATGCCTACGCAAATTGCAAGCACAGGTTTATTAAAAGCAGCTTTGCGTACGACTTCATCAATCCCTGCTTCACGCATACCTTGCATACAGTCACGCATTGCCCCAACACCCGGGAAAACAATTTTATCGGCTTGTGCAATTAATTTTGGGTCGTTAGTTACATCGACTGTAGCGCCTACATGCTCAAGTGCTTTAGCAGCTGAGTGTAGATTGCCCATGCCATAATCAAGTAACGCGATACGTGTCATTAGAGGCTACCTTTTGTCGATGCAATCGTGTTTTCAGCACGTGGATCAATTTCACATGCCATACGCAAAGCACGCGCTAGTGCTTTAAATACACTCTCGATTTGATGGTGGCTATTTTTACCTTTCAAGTTATCAATATGTAAGGTCATAAGCGCGTGGTTTACGAAACCTTGGAAAAACTCGGAAAATAAATCCACATCAAATGTGCCGATACGTGCGCGAGTAAATGGAATATCCATAAATAAACCCGGACGACCAGACAAATCTACCACTACGCGAGATAAAGCTTCGTCTAATGGTGCATAAAAATGACCATAACGACGTAAACCTTTTTTATCACCTAAAGCTTGTGCAAAAGCCTGTCCAAGCGTGATACCGCAGTCTTCTACGGTATGGTGATCGTCAATCTCGAGGTCTCCATCACAATGAATATCGATATCAAATAAGCCATGTCGCTTGATTTGATCAATCATATGGTCTAAAAATGGAACTCCGGTGTTTAGTGTGCCTTGACCAGTACCATCGAGATTTAAACGAACTCGAATTTTGGTTTCATTGGTATTTCTAACCACTTCACTGATACGTTGCGTCATGGACACGTTCCTCAAAAAAACGTCAAAAATGATTGGATGTTAACGACAATTTCGCTGTGACGAATTCGTGACAGCATCATAGTTTGCTCAGGAGGGTTAATCAATGCCTATTACCGTACATGCTTATAGTTCTCTAGATAATTCAGAGATCCGCGATCAGCTTGAGCGACTGTATGATACAAGTCCGGAGTTTGGTGACGGGCACGATGCGATTGAACAACTTGAACAAGATTTACAGCAGTATACCACGCTATACACTGCCGAATTTAACACCAAAATTATAGGTGCAATCTGGTGTTCAGGACAAGGTGAAAGCAAGGTACTTGAATATATTGTAGTGCACCCTGCTAACCGTGGTCGTGGGGTCGCTGAGCGCTTGGTAGAAGAAGCTTGTCGTATAGAAGAATCAAAAGGCGTTAAAATTTTTGAGCCAGGCTGTGGTGCCATTCATCGCTGCTTAGCGCATATTGGTAAATTACATAGCTAAAATCCTATTTTTACTGTACTTGTGATTTAAAATTAAACACTTGTTACAAAAAATACG
The DNA here is from genome assembly GCF_044538495.1 of Acinetobacter sp. ABJ_C4_1. Classification (NCBI taxonomy): domain Bacteria; kingdom Pseudomonadati; phylum Pseudomonadota; class Gammaproteobacteria; order Moraxellales; family Moraxellaceae; genus Acinetobacter; species Acinetobacter sp. ABJ_C4_1. The sequence continues at coordinate 142,586 of NZ_JBIUCQ010000004.1, forward strand.
GAAGTTGCTTGACGTCTTCTTATAAACATTGTTTAATACGCCCACTTCGGCGTGATAGCTCAGTAGGTAGAGCAACGGATTGAAAATCCGTGTGTCCCCAGTTCGATCCTGGGTCTCGCCACCATTATTTGTGTTTTCAATCCCTGATCCCATCAGGGATTTTTTTTAAGTATAAAAAATACCCATTTAAATCAGAAACTCAGGATAATTGTTGACTATTGTTCTGAGATGCGGCTTAATACAGGCCATCGGCGTGATAGCTCAGTAGGTAGAGCAACGGATTGAAAATCCGTGTGTCCCCAGTTCGATCCTGGGTCTCGCCACCATATTCGAAAAAGCCCCATACTTTAAAGTATGGGGTTTTTTTCATGCCTATTTATTTAATAAAAATATTAAGACTTCACTTGTGTATAAATCTCATTTTATCCACAAGCAGACAGGGTTATCCCCAATATTACTTTCACTTTCTAAAAGTGGCTCAACTGAAAACTTGTCTCTACTCGTGAGGACTATCATTAATGAGCCGTTTGCCTAAGCACACGGCTTCTACTTCGTCGTAACCGAGCTGTTCGTAAAAGTTTAATACATTCAAATTATCTTTACGCACCAATAATTGAAGTTTTGGGCAACCACGAGCGATAAGCCGCTTCTCAAGTTGCTGTACAAGCGCTGTAGCGATTCCTAAGCGTTGTTGGTGGGGATGAACAGCCAAATAGTTAATCCAGCCTCTATGACCGTCGTAACCGCCCATGAGCGTGCCAATCAGTTGCTCATCCTTAATAGCAACTAAAAATAAATCATCTTGTTGTGAAACTTTTCTAAAAATATCCGTTTCAGGGTTATTCCAAGGGCGGGTTAGGTCGCAGCTTTCCCATAAATTGACCACATCATCCAGATCTGCATTTGTAAATTGGCGAATAATGAACATATGGATTTCTACTTTTTGTTTTGATGTATTGAAAAGATAAAATAAAAATTCGAACTTGAGCAGTAGTTTGTGAATAATTTACACAAATAAAAAAGCACCCCCGAAGGAGTGCTTAAATTAAAAGTATGACTTAAGCTGATTTTGCAACCGGTGTTGGTTGAAGCATTTGGCCTGTTTCTTCGAAGTTTGCATGCCAAGACAATGCTTCACGAAGTAAGTGAGGTGTATGTCCGCCTTTAGCACATGCACGATCAAAGTAGTCATTTAATGCATCACGGTAAAGCGGGTGTACGCAGTTGTCGATAATAGCGCGAGCACGTTCACGAGGTGCTAAACCACGTAAGTCTGCTAAACCTTGCTCTGTCACTAAAATATCAACGTCGTGTTCACTATGATCAACGTGACTCACCATTGGCACGATAGAAGAAATATCGCCGCCTTTAGCAATAGATTTGGTTACAAAGATTGCCAAGTGCGCATTACGAGCGAAGTCACCTGAACCACCAATACCGTTCATCATTTTAGTACCACACACGTGAGTTGAGTTCACGTTACCGTAAATATCAAACTCAAGCGCAGTATTAATACCGATAATACCTAAACGACGTACAAGCTCAGGGTGATTAGAAATTTCTTGTGGACGAAGCACTAATTTGTCTTTGTAAGCTTCGATATTACCAAAAACTTTTTCACCACATTTTGCTGAAAGCGTAATTGAACTACCAGAAGCAAATTTCATTTTGCCTGCATCAATTAGTTCAAAAGTACAGTCTTGTAGTACTTCTGAGTACATGATGAGGTCTTCAAAATTAGAATCTTTTAAACCTGTTAGTACAGCGTTTGCAATTGAACCGATTCCTGCTTGGAGTGGACCAAGGTTCTTCGGTAAACGGCCTTCAGCCACTTCTTTTTCAAAGAATGCGATAAGGTGATTGGCAATGCCTTGAGTCTCATCATCCGGTGGAGTTACTGTCGATGGAGAGTCATGTGTATCGTTAAAGACAATACCAACAATTTTCGAAGGATCGATTTGGATAGCTGTTGTACCAATACGTTCATCCACTTTTGTTAATGGAATTGGCGTACGTGTTGGACGGTAAGTTGGAATATAGATATCGTGCAAACCTTCAAAGCTTTCGCTTAAAGAAGTGTTGATTTCAACAATTACTTTTTCGGCAAAAATCGCAAAACTTGCAGAGTTACCGACAGAAGTTGTTGGAATAATGCCACCATCTTCAGTAATCGCAATTGCTTCAATGACCGCAACATCTGGACGTTTAAGTTGCTGGTTACGCATTTGCTCAACAGTTTCTGACAAGTGTTGGTCAATAAACATGACTTCGCCGTTGTTAATTGCGCGGCGCAAAGTGTTATCCACTTGGAATGGCATGCGACGAGATAAAACACCTGCTTCCGTGAGTTGTTTGTCTAAGTCATTACCTAAGCTAGCACCCGTAATTAACGTGATTTTTAACGGATTCTTTTTTGCAAGCTCTACAAGTGCTTGTGGAACAGCTTTAGCTTCACCGGCACGAGTAAAACCACTCATACCAACGGTCATTCCATTTTCGATGAATTGCGCAGCTTGTTCAGCACTGATGACCTTGTCATGAAGAGAAGCTAGGCGAATACGACTTAAAGACATTGGACATCCTCAATATTGTCAAAACATACCGGATTTTAGCTATGAAAAAATGAAAAGTGCATAGGTGTTAGGCTAAGGTCTAATTTTTTAAATAAATGCGGGTATAACTTATTTTTATGATTTTTAATATATTGATTATTATTGGCTTTTTTGAGGTTTAAAATAGCGCTTTAAATGTTCAATTGCTCAAATTAAAAGCGCTCACTTAAAGTTTGTTTGATTTTTTCTAAAGGATTGTGCGTTGTATTTTCTTCAGGGGCGGGTTTTGGAATTGGTAAAGAAATAATAACCTCTAAACCGCCTTGTTCACGATTGTGAATCTGTATTTCACCTTGGTGAATATCGACAATACGTTTAACAATGGCAAGACCCAAACCGCTTCCCTGAATCGTTCTAGCCGAGTTGCCTCTTACAAAAGGTTGCATTAATTCTTCAATTTGATCTTCTGGAATGCCTTCACCATGGTCAGCAACCGTAATTAAAATATGTTCATTTTCAACCTTTGCACTGAGTTCGATCGGTTCAGCACCATAACGCTTTGCGTTATTAATGAGGTTGGCAATAAGTCGTTTTAAAGAGAGACTGCGTGCAGGAATGATAGGAACATCCTGCATGTTAAAGCGAATATCAAGGGGTTTAAACTGAACCACCAATTCTTGTAAAAGAATATTGATATTAGTGTCTTTTAATTCCTCATCTGAACCATCGCGCATATATGAGATGAACTGATTTAGAATCGCATCCATATCATCTACGTCATAAACCAGACCTTCACGTAGAAACTCATCAGGTAGCATCTCTGCAGTTAAACGAATACGTGTGAGAGGAGTCCTTAAATCATGTGAAATTCCCGCTAGCATGATTCGTCTTTCACGCTCCGTTTGTTCAAGCGTATATACCATACGGTTAAACGCTTGGTTTACTTGGCGAATTTCTAAAGGGCCATGGTTAGTATCTAAATAAGGTGCAGTTCCAGACTTACTGTATTCGTTGGCAGCATTTTGCAAACGACGTAATGGTCGGTTCATTTGTCGAACCAAAATTAAAATAATGATGGCCGAAACTAATGGGACACCCACAACCCAGCCTACCAGTAGCTCGGGGCTATAGTTGGCATAGGTTTTTAAAGGTTCACGAACCCAGTTACCATGCATTTCTGGTGTTTGAATCCAGATACGTGGGCTAGGTTTAAATTGGAAATAGACAGTAACGTCTTTTGCGCCAATTTCATTTGCCAGTTTTTGCTCAACTTGGTTGGTAAAAAACTCGGCAATAATTTTATCGCGGACACTTGGATATTCTTTGGGGTTCGTGACATATTCAATGCCAACCCGATTGCGTAACCATGTGTCGACGTCAACTTCGCTATCGCGATGAAAAATACGAATATTAGGGTTATTTACCAGTTCTAGTTCAACTGCTAGATAGCGTGCATGTTGCTGAATTTCAGGTAAATAGAGGGTTCGCCAAAAAAACCACAATGACATAAATAAGCTAAAGAGTACCACGAGCAGTACCAAAATTGTGGTACGCATGGCCGCAGAACGTGGCTTAATCTTATCGAGAAAACGTTCCCATCGGGTCCGTTTACGCTCTGAGTACGCAACGTAGTCGGTAAAGGTTTGCGGTGGTATTGGCTCTAAACTCACTCTATTTTATCTCAAGCTTATTCAGCACCATCCGGAACAAACACATAGCCTACGCCCCATACAGTTTGAATGTAACGTGCGCGTGCCGGGTTATCTTCAATTAAGCGGCGTAGACGAGACACTTGAACATCAATAGAACGTTCCATTGCACCCCATTCACGGCCACGAGCCAAGTTCATGAGCTTGTCGCGTGTTAAAGGTTCACGTGGATGCTGTACCAAAGCTTTTAATACGGCAAATTCACCTGTAGTCAATGTAACGATTTGACCCTCACGAGTCAGTGTACGTGTAGATAAATCTAGAGACCATGGACCGAAGCTAACCACTTCAACTTGTTGGCTTGGCGCACCCGGAACTTCACGTACCTGACGACGCAATACTGCGCGAATACGTGCTAAAAGTTCATTTGGGTTAAATGGTTTTGGTAAATAGTCATCTGCGCCGGCTTCAAGACCAGCAATACGGTCAGAGTCACTACCACGTGCAGTTAACATGATAATTGGAGTATCAATATTTGACTGACGTAAACGACGACAAATACTTAAACCATCTTCAACGGGCAACATAAAGTCGAGCACGATAAGTGAAAATAACTCACGTTGTAATAAACGATCCATTTGTGAGGCATCATGGGCAGTTTTTACAACAAAGCCTTTATCTTCCAAAAAACGTTGCAAGAGGGTACGTAAACGCACATCGTCATCGACCACTAAAATGCGCTCGACACGATCCGTTTCGTTATGTACGGTTTCAGGATGTTCAGCAGGTACAACTAAACTCATGATGTACTCCCTTTTAAAGTCATAATTTATATATTATTGGATCGGTTAGGCTTATTGCCAACAAGCCCTCAGTATAATGCCGATGTTCTTGTTAAGACTATGTATCAATTTGCTCAAAATTACAATTTTCGTAGGGGCTTGAAACCAAAAAACAACATCTTATGCCCATAATTTAGCAAAGCCTTAAAGAAAAACTCAAATATTTGGCTATTTACCTCTTTCTCATCAATTAAATTCTAATAAATATTTGTTTCAAATAAATTATTTTAAAAATGAGTTTCGGTTTTTAAGTTCTAATTTTTAATTTATTCATTTGTGGTTTAAGTATGAGAACTTAATAATTTATTTAGAAAGATAAGAAAAACTATATTTTGATCGTTCTGGCAATGTATCAATATGTTCTTTTTCTCATAATTTATATTAAAAATTTTCTTTAATTAAAGAAGAATCTATAAATTTCATATTTTTTAAAAGGTAAAAGGCTAGCTTAAAGGCCCAAATGAGTCACAGAAAAAACTTTTTTACAGCCATAAGAATGTGAAAAATTCATAGTCAATACAAAAAAACGTTTTGAATACGCAAACAAGTGTGGATTTTATGGTCTTGGTCTTTATAATCAGTGCTTTTAAACTTTATCCTTGTGGGATCAAACACGATGACTGACTTAGTTCAGCAGTTGGCAAGTGAGCTTGCCGTACGTCCAAACCAAGTAGAAGCTGCCATCCGCTTAATTGATGAAGGTGCCAGTGTTCCATTCATTGCCCGTTACCGTAAAGAAGTAACACAAGGTTTAGATGATACGCAGTTACGCCAATTAGATACTCGTTTAGCGTATTTACGTGATTTATATGAGCGCCGTGAAAAGGTCATTCAGTCATTGCAAGAACAGAATAAATTGAATGATGACTTGTTGGCGCGGGTGAATGCAGCCGAAACAAAAAATGCTTTAGAAGAAATTTATGCGCCGTACCGTCCTAAACGTACGAGCAAATCTTTCAAGGCGAAAGAAGCGGGCCTTGGACCAATTGCCGAAAAAATTATTTCAGAACAAATTGATCCGACAGAAGCATTGGCTGGTTTTAGTCATGAAGACTATCCGGACGTTGAAAGTCAGTTAGACGCAATCCAGCATATTCTGATTGATGACTGGGCACAAAACATTCCTCTTACTACAGAATTAAAAGCGACTTTCGCAAAAACAGCAGTGTTAAAAAGTACTGTTGCATCTGAAGAGAAGAAAGAAGTGGGCAAAAAGTTCCGCGATTACTTTGAATTCTCTGAAGGCCTAAACAAATTACCATCACATCGTTTATTGGCGATGTTACGTGGCCGCCAAGAAAACGTACTTGGTTTAAAAGTTGATGGCGAAGATGATGCACCATTGGCTCGTATTGAAACTGAATACAACCTTGATCAGGTTCAGCCACAAACACGTCAAGATTTCTTAAAACAAACTGCAAAATTATTCTGGTTAGGTAAAGTTCGTCCTCAAATCGAGCATTCATTACTTACAGAAAAACGTCTTGCAGCTGAAGCAGAAGCAATGCAGGTGTTTGCTGAAAATCTTCGTCACTTATTGTTATCAGCGCCAGCTGGTAGCCGTACGACTTTGGGTGTTGACCCTGGTATTCGTACTGGTGTGAAACTAGCCGTAGTAAGCGAAGCTGGTGATGTACTTGCACATAGCACGATTTATCCATTTGCGCCTAAAGAAGATAAAGAAGGTTCAATTGCTGAGCTTGCACGTCTATGTCGTGAATACAATGTCGAGCTTATTGCTATTGGCAATGGTACTGCGAGCCGTGAAACAGAAGCTGTAGTAGCTGAAATGATGGCTGCAAATACAGATCTTAAATTAACTCGCGTAACCGTAAGCGAAGCAGGTGCCTCTGTTTACTCTGCAAGTGAACTTGCAGCGGCGGAACTTCCAGAGCTTGATGTTTCAATCCGTGGGGCAGTTTCTATTGCGCGCCGTTTACAAGACCCGCTTGCTGAGCTTGTTAAAATTGATCCGAAGTCGATTGGCGTAGGTCAATATCAACATGATGTGAACCAAACTGGTTTAGCAAAAACACTTGATGCAGTTGTAGAAGACTGTGTGAACGCTGTTGGGGTAGATGTAAATACTGCTTCACCAGCAATCTTGGCTTATATTGCAGGTTTAAATAAAGCAATTGCACAGCAAATTGTTGAATACCGTAAAGAGCATGGCCGTTTTGACACACGTCAGGCACTTAAAAATGTACCGCGTCTTGGCGAACGTACTTTTGAACAGGCAGCTGGTTTCTTACGTATCCAAAATGGTTCAGAGCCATTAGATGCATCTGCTGTTCACCCTGAAAGTTATGGTCTTGTTGAGAAAATTGTTGCAGCAAAAGCGACAACGGTAAAAGACATTATTGGTAATACCGAAATTATTCGTCAGGTTAAAGCAGAAGAGTTTGTTGATGACAAATTCGGTTTGCCAACCATTCAAGACGTTTTAGCAGAACTTGAAAAACCGGGCCGTGACCCTCGTCCAGAATTCCGCACAGCTAAATTCCGTGAAGATATTACTGAAGTTGCTCAGTTGACTGAAGGTATGCAGCTTGAAGGTGTGGTGACGAATGTGACGAATTTTGGTGCCTTTGTTGATATTGGTGTGCATCAAGATGGTTTGGTTCATATCTCTGAATTAGCCAATGAGTTCGTTTCTGACCCGCATAAAGTGGTAAAACCTGGTCAAATCGTACAAGTGCGTGTTATGCAGGTTGATGTTGAACGTAACCGTGTGAACTTGAGTATGCGTGCAGAAGGTGCGGCACCTGTGAAAGCACAGCGTCCACCGCGTCGTGAGCAAAATAACGAACAGCGGTCTGAGCGTAAACCACAAGGTAAACGTCCACAACCGCGTAAAGATCAAGTTGAACGTCCGCAGCGTAGTAAGCAAGAAAAACCACAAGAGCAAAAAATTGGTGGTTTTGGTGCATTATTATTGCAAGCAGGAATTAAGGGTTCTAAATAAGAGCCTTTAGAGAACCTAAAAAAGCCTCCTAAACGGGAGGCTTTTTTATTGTTTCTAAATCGTCTTCTAAATGGCTAGTGCCATGTTTTATTAAAACATCACGCTCATAAAGATGAGGTGAATCTTAAGATCAACAAAAACGTCGTGAAATCTACAATCAACTATACAACGTTATAGCATAACTCAACTTTAACCCGATTCAGTTGTCAGACAATATCGATAAAGCCTTGAAGTAAGTTCCTCACTTTCAGGCAGTTACATTAAAAATTGATTGTTTTTTTATATTATAAATGGTTGTTTTTATGCCGGCTTTAGAACTGAAAAATAGATTTCACGTAAACGACCTCCTTTCGGGAGTGGTCGTATTTCTCGTGGCCTTACCCTTATGTTTGGGTATTGCCTTAGCCTCAGGTGCTCCAATTATTTCTGGCATTATTGCTGGAATAGTGGGTGGAATTATTGTTGGCCTGCTGAGTGGCTCTCACATCAGCGTTTCTGGCCCAGCAGCAGGGTTGACTGCGGTCATCCTTGTACAACTCGATCAATTAGGCGGCAATTATGCCGCCTTTTTATTGTGTATTGTATTTGCAGGAATTTTACAAATTCTGTTTGGTGTATTTAAGTTGGGTTTCTTTGCCAACTTTATTCCAAACAATGTCATTTTAGGATTGTTGGCAGCCATTGGTGCCATTCTGATTGTGACACAGTTACCTTATTTATTTGGGTTGACTGATTTTTCATGGAAAGAAGTTTGGACTGCTACACCGGATACGTTTATCCAAAAATTTGATGCTGGAGCAGCATTGATTGGACTATTGAGCTTATTTTTAATTTTAGCTTGGGACAGTAGCCCACTTAAAAAGTTAGCGTTGCCTTCTGCCTTAATTGCCGTGGTACTCGCAGCAGTTTTTAACTTTGTTTTAATAAGTATCGGTTCTTCATGGGCTGTGCAAAGTAATAATTTGATTCAACTACCAAATATATTACAAGCACCAGAAGAGGTATTGGTTTTTCCTGACTTTAGCTATTTAGCTGAACCATTAATTTATACCGGAGCCATTACACTTGCGATCGTGGCATCTTTAGAAACATTACTAAATTTAGAAGCAGCCGATAAGCTTGATCCCCAAAAGCGTTCATCTCCACCTAATCGTGAGTTATGGGCGCAAGGAGCAGGTAATATTGTGTCGGGTTTGATTGGCGGAATGCCAGTGACCTCAGTGATTGTCCGTAGTTCTGTAAATGCCAATACAGGTGCACGTAGTAAATGCTCAACCATTATTCACGGTGTGTTGTTACTGCTTGCAATTCTATTTTTTGTCCCACTCATGAACATGATTCCTTTGTCTGCACTTGCAGCAATTTTGATCGTGACTGGTTTTAAACTGACTCATCCAAAGTTATTCAAACAGCTTTACCAAAAAGGTTGGAGACAGTTTTTACCTTTCATTATTACCCTTGTTGCAATCTTACTGACAGACTTGTTAACCGGAATTTTGGTGGGTTTATTTACCAGTAGTGCGTTTATTTTATATGGCAACTTCAATAAAGGTGTTCGCGTATATAAAGAAAAGCATTTACATGGAATTGTGACTCGTATTGAGCTTCCATCACAAGTGACTTTTCTTAATCGTTCAGCGCTCATTTCTGCATTGGAACATGTTCATAAAGATCAGCAGTTGATTATTGATGCGACTCAATGCGACTCGATTGATCCCGATATTTATCAGGTCATTCAAGATTATCAGAATGAGACTGCAGTTAAGCGTCAGGTCGATCTCAAACTCATTGGGTTTAAGCAGCACTATGAAGAAGTAGATGATGCAGTTCTTGATATCTACATTAGTACCAGAGATTTACAGCGTAAGTTAAGTCCGCAGCAGGTGGTTACCCTACTTAAGGAAGGTAATGAACGTTTTGTAAAAAATGAACGTTTACAACGCGATATTTACCGTCAAATTCGTGTCACGGCAGATGAAGGCCAACATCCGATTGCGGCTGTTTTAGGATGTATGGACTCTCGTGCACCCACTGAAATGATTTTTGATGTAGGGATTGGTGATCTATTTAGTTTAAGAATTGCAGGTAATATTGCAGGTCAAAAAGTACTAGGTTCGCTTGAGTTTGCCTGTCAGGCCAAAGGTTCTAAAGTCATTTTAGTTTTAGGTCATACCGACTGTGGTGCAGTGACCAGTGCATGTCAGCTACGACTACAGCAAAAACAAGTTTCTGATGTCAAAGAAATGCCGCATATTCAATATGTGCTTGGGCCACTCATGCGTTCGGTAGAAAGCGTATATGACATTATGCAACCGCGTGAGTTAAACAAAGCTTTTATTAATCAGGTGACAGCAATGAATGTTCACTACAACATCCAATATATTATTAATAACAGTACAGTACTTAAAGACCTGCTAGACCGTGGTGAGATTGCAATTATTGGTGCGATTTACGATGTTAAAACAGGGCATGTTGAATTTTTAGATACTTAAATAGCATGAAATAAAAAAGCGCTTCGTCAGAAGCGCTTTTTTCTTGTTAACTCAACTTAATATGTCAAATTACCAGTGTTCACCTGGGAAAATGCGTGCATAAGCTTTTTGTGCCCAGTTCAATTTCTCAGCTTTTTGGCCTTTTGCTGCATCAGAACTTGGGAACAGGCGGAAACCAATCGACATGAACATGTTGTTGATGCCTGGCGCGACTGAATACGTCATAGACGCCAAACGGCCTAAGTTAGTTGCAATACGTTTCGGACGCTTCACAATTGCATAAGCAATTAAATCTGCTGCTTGCTCTGGTGAAAGAGTCGGTACGTATTTATAAATTTTGGTTGGCGCGATCATTGGGGTACGCACTAAAGGCATATAAATTGATGTAATCGCAATTTTATGTGCATGAACTTCGGCAGAAAGACAGCGGCTAAATGCATCAAGCGCAGCTTTAGAGGCAACATAAGCCGAGAAGCGTGTTGCATTTGCTAATACACCAATCGAGCTAATATTAATAATTTGCCCATCTTTACGCTGAATCATATGTGGCAAAATATTAAGAACCAAACGTACAGCGCCAAAGTAGTTTAATTGCATGGTGCGTTCAAAGTCATGGAAACGATCATAAGACTCATGAACAGCACGACGAATAGAGCGACCAGCGTTATTAATTAAAATATCAATATGATCAACAGAAGCTAAAATCTCTTTAGAAACCTGATCAATCATTTCCATGTCGTTAAGATCACATGGAAAAATTGATGCCTGACCGCCACGGCTTTCAATATCTGCTTTAACTTCTTCTAATGTTTCTTGAGTACGGGCAACCAGTAAAACATGCGCACCGGCGTCAGCAAGTTTGTTTGAAATCGTTAAACCGATTCCACTTGAGGCGCCTGTCACTAAAATGACTTTACCTTGTACCTTTTCCTGGAACAGAGCTTCTAATTTTTTATTCACAGCATTTTACCTAAGTAGGGGCAGGGGCTATTTATTCCGGTATGTAATTTTTATTTTTACAACCGTTGGTTCATCCTGATGAACTCCTAAATATTGCCCTATCTTAATAGATGTTTAAAAATTGTCTAGTGTGTAAATATATGAAATTTAACAATTTATTTAGAGTAAAAACTCTAAATTATTACCCTAATCCATTAATTATTATCAAGGGTTAAATCACTTGAAAATAAAAAAGCCTCTATATTCCAGAGGCTTGTTGTGTCAGTTTAAAATTTATACAGATGAAAGTGCTTGTTCTAAATCGGTAATTAGGTCATCAACATGCTCAATACCAATAGAAAGACGAACCATATCTTCACTTACGCCAGCAGCTTTAAGTTCTTGTTCATTGAGTTGGCGGTGAGTTGTGGTTGCAGGGTGGCAAGCCAAACTTTTCGCATCACCGATGTTCACAAGTCGGGTAAATAACTGTAGGGCATCAATGAAGCGGGTACCGCCTTCACGACCATCTTGAACACCAAAAGATAAAATTGCAGAAGGTTTACCTTTTACATATTTTTGCGCAAGTTGATGCTGTGGGTGATCTTTTAAGCCTGCGTAATTGACCCATTTTACTTTCGGATGATTTTGCAAATATTCCGCAACTTTCTGAGCATTTTCAGTATGACGTTCGATACGTAAATTAAGCGTTTCTAGACCCTGTAAAATTAAGAAAACACTGAGCGGGCTAATAGCTGCGCCTGTATTACGTAATGGCACCACGCGTGCACGTGCTATATAAGCTGCCTCGCCTAATGCTTCGACATAGTTCACGCCATGATAGCTTGGGTCTGGTGTATTCAAAACTTTAAAACGTTCTGGATATTTACCCCAAGGAAATTTACCGCTATCGACAATCGCACCACCAATACTATTACCATGACCACCAATATATTTAGTAAGCGAATGGATAACGATATCAGCCCCATATTGAAATGGTTTTAATAAAGCAGGGGTAGCGACTGTATTATCAACAACGACAGGCACGCCATATTCATGAGCGATTTTTGAAATTTCTTCTAAATCGATGATATTGCCGAGCGGGTTACCAATTGACTCAACAAAAACAAGTTTAGTTTTATCATCAATTAAATTACGCAAGCTTTCAGGCTTCTGATAATCAAAAAAGCGAACTTCAATCCCTTGCTTTGGCAACGTATGGGCAAATAAGTTATATGTACCACCATATAAAGTTGAGACAGAAGCAATATTGTCTCCAGCTTCGGTAATGGTCTGAATGGCATAGGTAATGGCTGCCATTCCCGATGCTAAAGCTAATGCACCAATCCCACCTTCAAGTGCAGCAAGGCGCTGCTCAAGCACAGCAGTGGTCGGGTTCATAATACGGGTATAAATATTGCCCTGAACTTTTAAATCGAAAAGGTCGGCACCGTGTTGTGTATTATCAAATGCATACGAAGTTGTTTGATAAATAGGAACAGCTACTGCTTTTGTTGTTGCTTCAGGACTATAGCCTGCGTGAATGGCTAGGGTTTCATCTTTATAAGTCATGATTACTTCATCTTCGTGAGTTAAATATTGAGCGAGTCTAGCCTAAAATTTATATAGAAAATTGCAGAAATTCTGGTTTGTTTTCCAATTTTAGGAATAAAGATAGAAAAATATACGCTGAAACGTTGTATAAATCTTATACATAAACATTTTGCAACTTATTGAAAAAGAAAATTGTTTGATAAATCCGTACGATGGAAATCATAACTTCAAGTCGTTAGTGTTTTCATCGTATAATACGCGCGATTATTTTATCGCTTCTTGCGATGTATTGGTTTTTCAATTGAGGAGTCCTGCGTGGCCCAATATATTTATACGATGAACCGAGTGTCTAAAATGGTTCCGCCAAAGCGCGAAATCTTAAAAGACATCTCTTTATCATTTTTCCCGGGTGCCAAAATTGGTGTTCTCGGTTTGAACGGTGCGGGTAAATCTACCTTGCTTCGTATTATGGCTGGCGTAGATAAAGATTTCTCTGGTGAAGCTCGTGCACAACCTGGAATTAAAATCGGCTATTTAGAGCAAGAGCCGCCACTTGATCCAACGAAAGACGTTCGTGGTAACGTTGAAGATGGCGTACGTGAAGCTTTAGATGCTTTAGAACGTCTTGATCAGGTATTTGCAGAATATGCAGACCCAGATGCAGATTTTGATGCGCTTGCGAAAGAGCAGGAAAAATTAGAATCAATTATCCATGCTTGGGATGCGCACAACCTAAACAACCAGCTTGAAATCGCGGCAGATGCCTTGAACCTTCCAGCTTGGGATGCAGACGTAACTAAGCTTTCAGGTGGTGAACGCCGCCGTGTAGCACTTTGCCGTTTATTGCTTTCTAAACCGGACATGTTGCTTCTTGACGAACCGACGAACCATTTGGATGCAGAGTCTGTATCTTGGTTAGAGCGCTTCTTGAAAGATTTCCCTGGCACAATCGTTGCGATTACGCATGACCGTTATTTCTTAGACAACGTTGCCGAGTGGATTTTGGAGCTTGACCGTGGGCATGGTATTCCTTACCAAGGTAACTATTCTTCTTGGTTAGAGCAAAAAAATGCTCGTTTAGAACAAGAGCAGAAACAAGAAGAATCTTTTGCTAAAGCATTGAAAAAAGAACTTGAATGGGTTCGTTCAAATGCGAAAGGTCAGCAAAAGAAAAACAAAGCGCGTATGGAACGTTTTGAAGAGCTTAACTCTAAAGAATTCCAACAACGTAATGAAACGTCTGAAATCTACATTCCACCTGGCCCACGTTTGGGTAATAAAGTTGTGGAAGTGGAAGGTATCAGCAAATCATTCGACGGTCGCTTGTTGTACGAAAACTTAACGTTTACTGTACCACCAACAGCTATTGTGGGTATCGTTGGTCCAAACGGTGCGGGTAAAACCACATTATTCCGTATGATGACTGGCGAACAGCAACCTGATACAGGTACTGTGACTTTAGGTGAGTCAGTTAAAGTCGCTTATGTAGGTCAGATCCGTGACACTCTAGACAATAACAAAACTGTTTGGGAAGAAGTTTCTGGCGGTTTAGATATTTTGAAAGTGGGCGATTATGAAATTGCTTCACGTGCTTATATCGGTCGCTTTAACTTCAAAGGCCAAGATCAGCAAAAACGCGTAGGCGAATTGTCTGGTGGTGAACGTAACCGTTTACAACTTGCGAAAATTTTACAGCAAGGTGCAAACGTTATCTTACTGGATGAGCCATCAAACGATTTGGATATTGAAACTTTACGTGCGCTTGAGGATGCAATTCTTGTATTCCCAGGTACGGTAATGGTGGTATCGCATGACCGTTGGTTCCTTGACCGTATCGCGACACACATCTTGTCATTTGAAAATGAACAGCCAGAATTCTACACGGGTAACTATGCAGAATACGAAGCGTATCGTCAGTCACGTTTAGGTGAAGACGCTGTTCAAAAGCGTACTAAATACAAAAAAATTAGCGGTTAATTACTGCTATATTGAAAAACCAGCCTAAGGGCTGGTTTTTTTTATTAGAAGGCAAGTTTACTAAAAGCTTCTTGTAAGCAGTGTTCAGCATAGGGATGACCTTGGCTTGCTGCTTTGTTTAACCACTTTTCAGCTTCTGTATAGTTTTTATCTAAACCAAATTGACCATTTAAATAGCCAATGCCAAGTTTAAAGGAAGCGTCTGCGTTACCTCTTAAAGCTGCTCGGAGGTAGCACCACATTGCATTGCGGTCGTTTGGGGTAATATCTAGCCAATTTTGCATACGTTCATGATCTTGTACGGCTAACTCTTCAAAGCGTAAGCCTTGTTCAATTTCATCCTCAGCTTGTGAATGCATATCGGCTGGCAAGTTTTCAAAGGCAAACAAGTGATTAAGCCCATGCTTGATTGTTTTCATATCCATGATAGTCTCCCCTTGTTCCTCAATTTGATTGAATTGACTCACACTTTTAAGCTAGTCCCTTATATGGAAATCTTATGTTTTATTTTGTAAATGTGATATAGCGCATTTGGATGAAAAATGATGAGGTTTTAGCTTACATAAAAGTTACACTTGTTTTTACGCTTAGCGAAATTACTATAAGAATAGTCACATTCTTGACTGAAATGAGAGCTTTTAAAATTAGAAAATAGCTTTTATTTTGCCCAAAAAGCTCTTGAGAAAATTTATAAATATCAAACAAAAGAAATTTCTTTAAACAAAGCCAGCTTATGAGCTGGCTGATTATTTTAAGAAAAAAGTTTTTTATTTAGTAAAGTCACCATGCAAATCTGCCCAAATCAGTGATGGAGCTACCGTGACCACATCAAACGCCAGGGCCAAAGGATAAAGCGCCATACGTGTTACACGTTTAAACGGATGCTTCTTTGTTATTTCATCTTTTTGCTGTAAGGCAATTGGATAAGGGGTAGGTAGTGTTTGTTGAGCTTTTAGGGTTCCAGTGGTTTGGTAAATTTGGCCTTTAAAACGAATAATAGCATAAGGATATAAAAGTTGTGTTTGTTGCTCCATAACCATGAAGTGATTTTTAAATCCGAAGTTTTTTAAATTTTCTTTTTCTTGTTCGCTCAACTTTGAATCAGGAATGTTGTATTGAAATTTGAGTTCACCATGAAAATGAGTCGGATCATCCATTTCAAGCATAAGAGGAGAGGAAATAATTAAAGTTCTTTGATTTACTGGAATATTTTTAATAATACTTAAAAACTCTGAGCTACCTTCGGTCATTAAATAACTATAGTCTTTACCTACAAATACAAGACCTTGCTCTTGCTGGTTTTTCACTGCTTGACCCACTGCAATAATTTGATCTGTTTTTAAAATGGTTGTTTTGACCTCAGTTGTCTCATTTGGAAGGGCTGTCGATAACATAGATGTTGCGCATCCGGTTAAGCCAAGACAAGTGGCTAATATGCAAGTGGTCAACGTTTTATACATAAACATTACTCTTAAAAAATTATTTTTGTGAAGATAAAAAATGGCTTAGCTTTAAGTGAAAAGAACGAAACCAATAAATCAATGTTTTGTAATTTTATTACATGCTAGGTGCCTGCTATAGTGGCTTTGTTCAACTTTTTAGTTTAATGGTGTGCTGTTGCCACGTTCTGCACTTTTCATGTCCGTCTTATTCTGTTTGCTTATATTCCAAAGTTTATGGAATGTGGCAGCGGCATTTTGCGCCCATGAGAATCAGGAAAAAGCATTACATCATTTTGGGCATCATGCAGCGTTGAGTTATGAAGCTTCACAGCATAGCCATACTGAAAAGACAGAAGTCGAAGGGACTACGCATAAAGCTCCTTTAAGCTTGTCCGATCATCATGACCATTTACCTTCATGTTTTCATGTTGTGATTGTAGAAGCACAAGAAAAAATTGTTTCACCTTTAATACAGTCATCTGAGCCAAAACAACAATATTATTGGTCCAATTCTTATAAGTCCCCTCATATCTCTAAACAAGACCCTCCTCCTGTTTTAACCCTGCTATAGGTGGGGTAGCCGAAAAATAACCCACCAGAAATATTATTTATTTCATAGGGTTAATTTATGTCTATTTTTTTATACGAAAAACGTTTCGTTAGTCTGAGCACATCTTGGGTACTTAAATCATTAGTTGTTGCTGTTGCGCTTTCAACTAGTGTCGTAACAAATGCAGCCAGTTCAAATCAGAACCTTGCTGAGAATACTCAACCGCAGCGTGTACAGAATGTTTTAACGTTTGAGCAAGTTCTCGATCAGGTTAAGCAATTTCAGACTCAAACAGGAATTTGGCAAACTCAACAAGACATTGCAGAGAGCAATATCAAACAGAGCCAGCTATGGGAAAATCCGACGGTTTCTGTACAGCAAACGGGTTTTAAATCTGGAAAAGATCAGGAACTAGAACTTGGGATCTCGCAAAAACTAGATATTTTTGGTGTGCGTTCCGCAGCAAAAAAACTGGCAAGTGTTCAGCAAAACCAAGTTGAGTTGAATCAGGTTTTATATGAGGCTCAGCTAAAGCTGGCAGTCAAATATTTATGGTCACAAGTATCGATTTTAGAGCTTGAACATGAAGTTGCTAAAGCACAGTTAAGAACGAGTAAAAACCTTTTAGATGCGACCCGTTTACGTTTTCAGGCGGGTAGTATTGCTCAGGTTGATTTAGATCGGACTTTAATGACGCATGTTGAAAACCAGCGTTTGTATCAGGAAGTTGAATTATCTCTGAGTAGTGCCAAAAGAAAATTGGCGAACTTATGGGGTGAGACGGAAGATAACTTCACGTTACGTCCAGATATAAAAAGTGCGTGGCCTTTAAAAAATGAAGGTGATATCGATCAATACTTAAAACAGAATTTGTTAGAACAGTCCATGCGGCTTCAAGCAATCCAACAAAATTCTGAAATTAATTATTTAAAGGCAAAAAATCGCCCTACGCCTACCGTAAATATGGGCGTGGTTCGTAGTAAAACTGCAGAAACGAGCAGTACCGAAAATCAGATACGAGTAGGTATTGCGGTTCCTTTAAATATTTTTAATCGCCAGCAATATGCGTTGAAAGCTGCCCGAAGCAAACTTGATTTAATTGACCAGCAGCAAAGCTTTTATAAAAAGCAAAGTCTGAATTCTATTCGTACCCTACAGTACGAGTTGGCTGGTTTGAAGCAGCAATATAATTTAATGAATGAGCAACAGATTCCTTTATCAGAGACGGTACAGGAGAAAATGTTGCTTGGCTTTAAAGTTGGTAAATTTGCAATTACTGACGTCCAGCAATCTACCCTTCAATTACAAGAACAACGTTTGAAAAAAGTTCAACTCCTTAAATCTGCTTGGCAAAAAGCAATTGAGGCAGAAAGTTTAGCTCTCGGAATCGATCCAAACATGGTGATGTCTGGAGATGCATTAAATCAAATTAATCAAAATTTATGGCAAGACACCTATAAGTTGCCGACAGTTGGAGGGGCAGAGTAATGTCAGTTAAAAAATTAAAAAACCAATGGCTTATTGCTCTTTTGTTACTGATTGTCTGTCTTACTTTAAGTGCTTGGTTATTTTTCTCTGGAAAAAAACAGTCCAATACCGAGAAAAGTGAAGAAGGGCATGCAGAAGGTGAAGCTGGCCATGGTGAGTCTGAAAAAGAGGAAGGAAGTTTAAACCTGACTTCTAAGCAACTGGTTGAATATGGCGTGAAGTTAGAGCAAGTAGGGCGTGGAGAAGTTGAGCAGAGCCTTTCTTATCCTGCCAAACTTGTCGTAAACACAGACCAGCAAGCACATGTCTCTTCAACTTTTTCTGCACGAGTAGACAGTGTAAATGTTGCACTGGGACAACAAGTTGAAAAGGGTCAGGCCCTGGCGACTTTATTTGTACCAGATTTAGTTGATCAACAAGCTAACTTAAGCATGGCGCAAGAAGCACTGACATTAGCGCAGCAAGATTATCAGCGTGAAAAACAATTGTGGGAACAAGGTGTTTCAGCACGTCAAGATTATCAGAAAGCTTATAATGCTTATCGTCAGGCGCAAATTCAGGTGCAGGCTGCAAATAGCCGTTTAAGTGCCTTGGGGGCGAATCGCTCAAGTAAAGGCCGATATGTTTTAACTGCGCCTTTAAGCGGTGTAATCAGTAATAAAGATATTGTGATTGGTGAGCAAATTGGTCCTGATAAACAGTTATTTGTTATTGATCGCCTAGATCAGTTATGGGTTGAGTTTGTGCTACCGAGTGCAAATACCAATATTCAGCCTAATCAGGAAATTGAATTTAAATCGTTGCAAACGAATAATATTTTCAAAGCACAGGTGCAAAGCTTAACTTCAGAAGCGGATACTCAAACTGGTCGTTTACAGGTCCGTGCCAAGGTGCTGACACCTTCAAAAGAATTACGTCCTAACTTAATGGTCAATGTGTTACTGAAACAAAATAATGCCACGACTGTATTACGGGTTAACAAGGCAGCGGTACAACAGATTGATGGAAAGAATGTAGTCTTTGTTGCAAAACAGGAGAAGGACAAAATTCATTTCGCTCCAGTTACTGTGGAGTTAGGCAATTATTCTTCAGATGCACAATGGGTCGAGGTTAAATCAGGAATTACTGAAAAGCAGCAATATGTGACTCAAGGTAGTTTCTTGCTCAAGTCCGAACTTGAAAAAGGGGAGGCTGAGCATGGACATTAATAAACCTGATTTGCCAGAGGCTGAAGGTTTGTTTGATCGGATCATTCAGTTTTCAATTAACAACGCCATTTGGGTCATGATGTTTGTCATTGCTTGGATCGGTGTTGGAATTTATAGCTACCAAAAACTTTCAATTGATGCCGTGCCAGATATCACCAACGTACAGGTACAAATCAATAGTCAGGCCAATGGTTTTACGGCACCTGAAGTTGAGCAAAGGATCACTTATCCGATTGAAAATGCCATGTCCGGCATTCCAAATCTGGAGCAGACTCGTTCAATTTCCAGATATGGTCTTTCTCAGGTCACCATTATCTTTAAAGATGGTACTGACATTTACTGGGCAAGGCAGCTGATTAACCAGCGGTTACAAGAAGCTAAGAGTGCTTTACCCGATAGTATTGATCCGCAAATGTCTCCAATTTCAACTGGACTCGGTGAGATTTATCAATGGGTGGTGAAAGCCGAGCCAAATGCCAAAAAAGCAGATGGTTCAGCCTATAGCGCGATGGACCTGCGTGAAATTCAAGACTGGATTATTCGGCCCCAGTTACAACGTGTACAAGGGGTAGCCGAGGTTAATAGCATTGGTGGATATAACAAAACCTATGTGGTCTCTCCAGATCTGACACGGTTACAACAGTTGCAAATTCCACTCACTGATTTACAGGATGCGCTTCAAAATAACAATGAAAACCGTGGTGCTGGATTTATTGAAGAGAATGGCCAGCAACTCACAGTTCGTGTTCCGGGTATGCTGACGTCGATACAAGACATTCAGAATGTTACGGTCGCCACGAAAAACGGTTTACCTATACGGGTTGCCGATGTGGCCTCAGTATCGATTGGTCATGACTTGCGTACTGGTGGGGCTACCTATAATGGACAGGAAACTGTTTTAGGTATCGCCATGATGATGATGGGTGAAAACAGTAAAACCATTGCCAAAGCGATTGATCAGAAAGTTCAGGAAATTCAAAGATCACTCCCTCAAGGTATTGTGATTGAAACAGTCTATGATCGTAGCAACCTCGTAGATAAAGCAATTAAAACAGTAGCCAAAAATTTGATTGAAGGGGCGATTTTAGTCATCGTTATTCTTTTCATTTTTTTAGGAAACTTTCGTGCTGCTTTAATCACTGCTTGTATTATCCCGTTGGCAATGCTTTTTACCTTAACAGGTATGGCAGAACAGAAAATCAGTGCCAACCTCATGAGTCTAGGAGCTTTGGACTTCGGGATCATTGTAGATGGGGCAGTTGTTATTGTTGAAAACTGTATTCGGCGTTTGGCTGAAGCACAGCATTTAAAAGGTCGCTTATTAACGCGTTCAGAACGCTTTACAGAGGTCTTTCTCGCAGCTAAACAGGCACGCCGACCATTAATATTTGGTCAGATCATTATTATGGTCGTGTACCTACCAATTTTTGCTTTAGCAGGCGTAGAAGCAAAAATGTTCCATCCTATGGCAATGACTGTTGTCTTAGCATTATTGGGAGCAATTATTTTATCTGTGACCTTTGTGCCGGCAGCAGTGGCTCTGTTTGTTACGGGTGAAGTGAAGGAAAAAGAAAGCCGTTGGATGATGACCTTGAAAAAAGGTTATGCAGGTTTACTCGATAAAGCATATGCCTTTCGATATGTTGTTGTTACAGCAGCAGTCAGCATCTTGATTTTGACAAGTGCGATTGCGACAAGAGTGGGTAGTGAGTTCGCACCTCAGTTAAGTGAAGGTGATTTTGCGTTGCAACTCATGCGTGCTCCAAGCACTGGCATAGAAGAGTCGCTTAAGATTCAGGAGAATGTGGAAAAGCAGTTATTGAAAGCTTTTCCCGAAATTAAAGCCATTTTTGCAAGAACAGGAACAGCCGAGGTTGCTACAGATGTTATGCCTCCTAATATTTCCGATGGTATTGTTTTATTAAAACCACACGATCAATGGCCAAACCCTAAAGAAACGATAGATGAATTGCGTACCAGAATGCTGCAATTCGTGAACCAGATTCCTGGTAATAACAGTGAATTTTCGCAACCGATTGAACTACGTTTTAATGAGCTCATTTCAGGTGTACGTAGTGATATTGGGGTGAAAATTTTTGGGGATGATATGCAGGTCCTCAATCAGGAAGCAGAGAAAATAGCCCAACAGCTACGTAGCATTCCGGGTGCTAGTGAAGTCAAAGTTGAACAGACTGACGGGTTGCCATTACTGAATGTAGATGTTGATCATGCATTAGCTGCCCAATACGGTTTATCAGTCAAGTCTATTCAGGATATTGTTGCTGCGAGTATTGGGGGACAGAGTGTAGGGCAAATTTTACAGGGCGATAGACGTTTCGATTTTGTGATTCGTTTACAGGAAAACATGCGTACACCTCAGCAGTTAGCCCAGTTACCGATTCGTTTACCAAATGGTGGTCTGATCCAGTTACAAGACGTTGCTAAGGTTGAGAATATTCTAGGCCTTGCTCAAGTAAGCCGTGAAAATGGTAAGCGCCGCGTCATTGTGACAGCAAATGTGCGTGATCGTGACCTTGGGTCTTTTGTACAAGAGATGCAAAGCAAACTGGCGCAGCAAAAGCTACCTAGCGGTTACTGGTTAGGTTATGGAGGACAATTTGAAAATCTTGCTTCTGCTACAGCAAGAATGCAGGTTGTCGTACCAATGGCACTCATCATGATCTTTGTGTTGCTGATGGCTGTATTTAGTAATTTTAAAGACAGCTTACTGGTGTTTAGCGGAGTTCCTTTCGCTTTGTCTGGCGGATTAGTGGCTTTATGGTTGAGGGATATTCCACTTTCCATGTCTGCTGGGGTTGGATTCATCGCTTTATCGGGTGTTGCAGTATTGAATGGTTTGGTCATGCTCACGTTCATTAAAGAACTGAGAGCAACTTTAGATGTTCATGCAGCAACTTGGAAAGGAGCGGTATTACGATTACGTCCAGTATTAATGACAGCATTTGTTGCTTCACTTGGTTTTATTCCAATGGCCTTGGCGACAGGAACCGGAGCAGAAGTACAACGACCTTTGGCAACAGTCGTTATTGGTGGCATTATTTCATCTACGATATTAACTCTGGTTCTATTGCCTGTGATTTATCGATGGATGAATGAAAGCAAAACGAAAAGCACTGAGCATTCATAATGTCATCGTTTTGAGATATCTTTTTTGATGATAGCGTCAATTCAAAAAAGTGTTTGAAAGAGGTAAAAGTAGAGATGTATCTATCATTACTTTTACCTCTCCATAAAGATAAATAATAAGGAGTCCGCAAAATGGGTGGACAACATGGTCATGATCATAGTCATGCTGTAGTGACTGAAGGTAATGCTAAGAAATTAATGATTGCTTTAGCACTCACCTCAACATTTTTAATTGTTGAGGTTGTTGCTGGTTTAATCACGCAAAGTTTGGCATTACTCTCCGACGCTGCACATATGTTTACTGATGCTGCTGCTTTGGCAATTGCTTTGGTTGCAATTCAGATCGCAAAGCGTCCAGCCGATAATAAACGTACTTTTGGTTATCAGCGCTTTGAAATTTTGGCTGCATTATTTAATGCACTCATGCTTTTCGTGGTGGCAATTTATATTTTATACGAAGCCTATATCCGCTTCTCTCAGCCACCTGAAATTCAAAGTGTGGGCATGCTCATTGTGGCAACCATTGGTTTGGTGATTAACCTCATCTCAATGAAAATCCTCATGTCGAGTGCCAATAACAGCTTAAATGTAAAAGGTGCTTATTTAGAGGTATTGAGTGATGCGCTAGGCTCGGTTGGCGTTATTATTGGTGCAGTTGTGATTTACTTCACCAACTGGTACTGGGTCGATACGATTATTGCGGTACTGATTGGTTTTTGGGTATTACCGAGAACATGGGTTTTGCTCAAACAAAGTATCAATATTTTGCTCGAAGGCGTACCCGAAGAAGTCGATATCGAAAAGTTACGTGCAGATTTATTGTCTTTAAATGGTGTTGAAAGTATTCACCAACTCAAGGTATGGGCGATTACGTCTAAAAACATCCATTTAACCGTGCACTTATTTGCGCCTGAAGCTGACCGTACTAAGCTCTATCAAGATGCTGTTGAAATGCTTTCTCATGAGCATGGTATTGGTGAAGTGACATTGCAAATTGAAGATGATGCTGAGATTAATTGCCAGCATATCGCTCAACATGCTTCACATGAGCATGATGAGACTGACAAAGAACATTCACATCAGCACTAAGCTGATGTGAATACTTTTTAAATTTCCCATTCGTGATTGCAGTCACGACATTTCCAGTGTTTTTGTGACTGCATAAATGCTTGCATAGACAATTTAAAGTCCGGCAAATCACGCCAGAACATAAAACTTGCCCCTAAAGTCACAACAAAAACAACGACCGTTGCAATTTGTAGAGAAGTGCCTGCACCATTGCCAAAAATCCACATAAAAATACTAATCACAACCAAGAGTAATAGTACAAAAATAGCAGGAACTAAAATCACTAAGCTCTTAGGCACAACAGGCTTGGCACTGTTAACACCTTGGCTTACAGGCATAATTTTAACACTTTGACATTGAGGGCAACGATATTGCATGACAGCTCCACATTAAATTTGAATCTATTCTAACGGAAATGCAGAGAAAGGAAAAAATTTGTAGGGCTTTAAAAAAGTGAGGTGATAATTAGATATAAAATACTTTTTTGAAACAAGCATATATAAAAAAATGATGATTTATGCGTACACATAAAAGTTAAAATAATACTGTAGAGCATGCTAATCTAGATAAAAACCAAGTGTGTTCAACACTGGAAATGAGCTGAAAAGCTGATTAATAGGATGCGAAAGAAATATAAAAAGGAGAGGGACTTGGGTCAAGAAGATGACAATAAGTCGGAGCCTATAACGACATCAACAGTTTCAGGGAACCCTGACCCTATAAAACTGTCATTCTCACGCCGTTTGCTGCATAAGACCTTGCAACATGCTCATGATGCCGTCGGGTTTGCTAATGATACGACACGTAATCTTGCCGAGGTTGCAGATGCGGCTTTAGATGCTTTAGACCATGTAACAACTCATACAAAGCGTGGAGTCGTTGGCATGACCAATCTGGCAGCAGGAACTGTTAGAGATATGGTGTCTGAAACCAGTGAAACTGCGCGTCAGGTTGCGTTAATTATGGCCCGTACTTTTCTAGGTAAGAGTACGCTGAATTTATATTTGCCTGAAATGTTGTTAAACAGCCAAATTCGTAAACGAATAGATCGTTCAGAAATTGATGATATTAAAGTTCAATGTGGTAATGATCGGTTTCAGGTTGAAATTGATGGACACTATCATCGTTTCCTGTATCGGCTTAGTTTAGATTTTCGGGTATTGGAATGCCGTATTGGGCAAGAAAAATTCTTACGCTTACGCCAAATGGATGAGAGTCTAGATGTGCAAATTCGTCATGGTGGAACATTGTCGAATTGGGCAGTCCGTCGAATTGGGCGAGTCGGTTTTGAAGTCATTAATATGTTGCCTATACCATCTCTGATTAATCATTTGATTCGTGATATTCCAGGCATTCAGCGTGATGGTCATCGTATGTGGTTTATTGATCTTGAACAGGCAGGATTTATTGACTTCATTAACAACCGTTCATGGATGGTAGAAAAACTTTTAAGCTTGACAGACTTTAGTATTTTACCGGGGCTCAATATTTTGAGAGAAAGCCGTGAGCTTGTGCAGCAACTGGTAGATCAATTTGAAATAAAAGGTCTGCGTGTTCAATCAGGTCGTCTTGAAGTTCAAGTTGGAATTGCGAATTAAATTATATTGATGAGAAGCTGATTGATGATCAGCTTTTTTATTGTCTATATAAGAAAAAAGCCACTGTCATTATGCAGTGGCTTTTTAGAATTTGGCGTCCCTACGGGGATTCGAACCCCGGTTACCGCCGTGAAAGGGCGATGTCCTAGGCCTCTAGACGATAGGGACTTATATGAGGCTAGTTACCTGCGCGCAGTAAACTGCTTGCCTAAATTCTCGGCAAAGATAATTAATCTTTGCTTTTCCTCGAATTTAGTGGCGTCCCTACGGGGATTCGAACCCCGGTTACCGCCGTGAAAGGGCGATGTCCTAGGCCTCTAGACGATAGGGACGTTTCAGAGGTGGGCGTATATTAGGTCGATTTAATAAAAGTGTCAAATAGTTTTCTGAAGAAATATTAAAAAAAACAGTCAAGCGCTTAAAAATAACTCAAATTGTAGAAAATATAGTCATTTATAGCTAATTTTTATTGAAAAGGCTCGATAATGGCTTTAATAACTTCGTGATGCTGTAAGTAACCCACAATTTCATGGGGTTGGTTAGCAAAAGTAAAAATTTCTTGATTAATGATGGGCGGGGTAAAATCAAAAGGTGCTTCACTTAACGGGAAAGCAGTTAAAAAATCATCTTTTGAGTAGAAATTATACCAATCACCATTGAGGCATTTTGGTCGTTCAATTGGAATGGGAAGTTTACTTTGGATCACCCGAAAAGAAAGTGGTGAAGCCAAGGTAACAAAGCGTTGTACTGAAAAATGATAAGCCGGATCTGATAACAAGTGAAATGCGATCACAGAACCTAATGAGTGCGCGACTACAATGCACTCTTCATCATCGTGCATTTGTTTTAAAATTCTTTGGTGAACTTCGTACATAAAGTCAGGATTGGATAAATACATGTAAGTTTCAATCAAGAATTGTTGAATTAAGCTCTCATGTAGTTTGGGGAAATTATTTAAAAGAACCACCATTTCTTTAAGAACACGATCTTTTACTAACTGTGAAGTCAAATATAAGCGTTCTGATAAACTTTCTGCTGGTTGGTCTGGAGAAAGGGGAAGATGGGGCACAAAAGGAGTATGTTCCTTAGGGGCATTGGGTTGTTGATGTAAATGGATAGGTAAGTGAAAGTTAAAAGATTTTGGAAGTAAGGTGTTTAGGTCTAATTGATTAGAT
This sequence comes from Acinetobacter sp. ABJ_C4_1, assembly GCF_044538495.1. Classification (NCBI taxonomy): domain Bacteria; kingdom Pseudomonadati; phylum Pseudomonadota; class Gammaproteobacteria; order Moraxellales; family Moraxellaceae; genus Acinetobacter; species Acinetobacter sp. ABJ_C4_1. The sequence continues at coordinate 169,232 of NZ_JBIUCQ010000004.1, forward strand.
AATTGATATTTCGTCATTAAATCGCCATAAAATGGCATATGTATATGTAGATCTCTTAAATTAACTCTACAATGTAATTGTTTTAAGCCCAGTTTAAATACTTTTAGCCAATGCTCCTTTAAACGATGTGCGGTGTAATTCTGCTGATTCATCCCATGGATAAATATAATTTTCATTGTAGGCAAAGAATTGTTTTTAATATAAATTTTAATCTACAACGGTAGATTCTATAAAGCCAGTATCTAGGCAAAAAAAAAGTGTAGCTTTTTGCTACACTTTTTAATTACAAGCACTTAAGCTTTGTCGCGATAAAAAATAAAGTAACTTACATAGCATAAAGCAGTAAAAATTAAGCAACCTACAAAACCAGCTCGCATTTGAGGGTCAGCTGCCATACTTAAACAGGTAATAAAGCAGAAAAGAAAACCTAAAATTGGAACGATAGGGAATAGTGGTGCGGCATATTTTAAATCTTTAACTGTATGACCAGCTCGGTACCAGTGCCTACGGAAATTGAACTGACTTAAACAAATACTCATCCAGACAATAACCATGGTAAAAGCTGCAACACCGAGTAAGTTTTTAAAGATGGTTTCAGGTGCAAACTGTTCCGATAACAAACCTGGGATTGCGCCAAACATGGTAACAACCAGAGCAACAATAGGTGTTCCACTTTTTGAAAGTGTGGCAAATACACTTGGAAGTAGTTTTTGTTCTGATAAAGACCACATCATTCGTGAAGCTGCATACAAACCTGAATTTGCTGCTGAGAGCAGTGCCGTAATAATTACAAAACGAATGATGTCATCAGCATATGGAATCCCGATGTAATTAAATACAGTAACGAAAGGACTGCTACTTACACTTTCACTGCTTAAGCCTGCAAGCTGGAAAGGAAGTAATGCGCTAATCACAATAATGGTGCCTACAAAGAAGATAAGAAGACGCCAGATTGCAGCATTAATCGCTTTAGGGACGTTCTGTGCAGGATCTTTCGTTTCACCAGCAGCCACACCAATCAGTTCTGTTCCAGAGAACGCAAAATTCACAATCAGCATGGTCGTAAAGATAGGAAGGAAACCGTGTGGGAACCAGCCTTGGGCGGTTAAATTACTAAACAGAGGGGCAGTTTGAGCGCCATGAAAAGGAATTAAACCAAAAATGGCTAATAACCCAAGCACAATAAAGGCAATAACGGTAACGACCTTAACCAGTGCTAGCCAGAACTCTGACTCGGCGAATACTCGAGTTGAACTAATATTTAGTCCAAAAATAGTCACTGCAAAAATAAGTGTCCAGATCCACATTGAAATTTGTGGAAACCATTCCTGCATAAGTAGAGCAGCAGCGGTAAACTCGGTTCCTAGCGTTGCTGTCCAAGTTAACCAATACATCCATGAAATCATGTAACCTGTACTTGGGCTAATGTACTTTTGCGCATATGCACCAAAAGAGCCAGAAACAGGCATGTGGACAGCCAGCTCGCCTAAGCAGAGCATAACCATGTAAGCAATCGCACCCCCAAGAATGTAGGCAATAATTGCGCCAATAGGTCCAGTTTGTGAAATGACTTCCCCTGAACCCAAAAATAAACCAGTACCGATTGCTCCCCCTAGCGATAACATCACAAGGTGGCGAGTACTCATGGCTCTTTTTAAAGGTGCAGTACTGTTCTGATGCTGAGCATCTAGTTGATTGTCAGATGGCTGCATATTACATACACATTGAGAGAATTTGAGAAAGACGCTATTTTAGATAAAATAGACAAATGTGCAATCAAGAAGGTGTCAAAGAATAGACAGGAAGGTGACGAAAGAGTCTTTAAAATGAATTTTTCAAAAAGAAAATGGCGTCCCTACGGGGATTCGAACCCCGGTTACCGCCGTGAAAGGGCGATGTCCTAGGCCTCTAGACGATAGGGACTTGATGAGGCAAACACAAAGGATCTTGGTGGAGCCAAGCGGGATCGAACCGCTGACCTCTACAATGCCATTGTAGCGCTCTACCAACTGAGCTATGGCCCCAGTTTGTGTGAGCGCAATATTAGGTTGAATGCGCCCACACGTCAATAAAAAAATGAATTAAGCTTCGCTAGTTGCTTCATTTTTCGGCAATTTTAAGCTTTCATTGAGCTTTTCCCAGATTTTTACTTCTTTTTTGCTCGGTGCACCCACAATTTCTAATGCATGTCGTAAACGAGCAAAGGTTAAATCAGGGCCAAGCGTAACCATTGATTGCATCACTGGTGTTGAGCTGGTTGAACCGGCAATTGCAATAAAGAACGCTGGCATAAAGTCACGTAATTTAATACCCATCTGATTTGCCAAGTCCATTAAGGTTTGGCTAACCGTGTCATTATTCCAAGTAAACTGACCTTCAAGACGCCAAATTGCAAATTGTAAGCTTTGACGAACTTGTTCTTGAGTCAATTTTTTACTTTCAAACATTTCGGCTGTAATTTGTGGCATATGGTTAAAGTAAAAACCAGCCCAATTCACAGCTTCAGAAAGTAAATTAATACGTGGTTGAATAGCGGCAGCAATGTCTTCTAAAGTGCTGCGATCACTTTTCCATGTTAATAAACGATCTAATAGTTGGCCTGGTGTTAAGCCTTTAATCCATTGACCATTTAACCAATTGAGTTTTTCGACATCAAAAATCGGACCACCCAAAGATACACGTTGAATATCAAAGTGATCCATCATGTCTTGAAGAGTAAATACTTCACGCTCATCTGGCATTGACCAGCCCATACGGCCTAAATAGTTGAGTAAGGCTTCTGGTAGAACACCGATATCGCGGTAGTAGTTAATTGATGTTGGGTTTTTACGTTTAGATAACTTTGATTTATCTGGGTTACGTAATAATGGCATGTGGCAAAGGGTTGGCATTTCCCAACCAAAGTATTGGTAAAGCAACTGATGCTTCGGTGCAGATGGAAGCCATTCTTCACCACGTAATACATGCGTGATTTCCATTAAGTGGTCATCAACAACATTGGCTAAATGGTAAGTTGGTAAACCATCTGTTTTAAGAAGGACTTGCATGTCGACTTGTGCCCAAGGAATTTCTACTTCCCCACGGAGTAAGTCGTTAAATTTACACACGCCTTCTTCTGGTACTTTCATACGAATGACATGAGGTTCACCCGCTTCGAGACGGCGAGTGACTTCTTCTTGAGAAAGCTTTAAGCCACGGCCATCATATTTTGGTGTTTCACCACGTGCTTGCTGTTCAGCACGCATTTGGTCCAGTTCTTCTGCTGTCGCGAAACAGTAAAAAGCATGACCTTTTTCAACAAGTTCTAACGCGTATTGCTTATAAATTCCCATGCGCTCTGATTGGCGATAAGGTGCGTGAGGCCCACCCACATCTGGACCTTCAGACCAGTTTAAACCTAACCAACGTAAAGAATCTAAAATCATTTTTTCAGATTCTGGTGTAGAGCGAAGTTGGTCTGTATCTTCAATTCTTAAAATAAATTCCCCGCCATGTTGTTTCGCAAAACACATGTTGAATAAGGCAATGTAGGCAGTACCAACATGAGGGAAACCAGTAGGAGAAGGTGCAATACGAGTACGAACTTTCATAGATAATGGGTCAAAATAAAAATTGAAACTATTATAACGAAAAAGCCCAGTATTCTGACGTTTTTATTTAACGGCAGACTGGGCTTAATTTGAAACGATGAGGGGCCGTTTCAAATATTAAGAAGTATGTGGCTGGAAGATTGCCTGAACAAAACGTGAAAAACGTTCATGCTGTGCAGCAAGAAAATTTTGAGTAGGTGTCACACGAATAGTGTTAAGTACTTTTAGCTCATCATCTGTAGATGGTAAGGCTATAGTATTGCGTTTTTGTTGGTCTAGCGCTTTTTCAATAAGCGAAGACTGACGGTCCGAAACGCCTTTGCTCGGTGTATCTTTGAGTGCTGCGGCAACAGATAATTGTGATGCAAAACTGAGCACCAAACCCAAACTCAAAGCTTTTCCATACTTAGTTTTCATTTTTACTCATCCCCTCAGTACGTACATTTCGTCTATTTTTTGAGTTTAACCAAATGTAAAATTACGGTAACGCTACGATTCAAACATAAATTTTAATAAAAAAGTAGAACTATGTCACACTTTTTACAAAAAATACCTTTATTTTACGTTGGTATCTTTTAAATGTAGCCTATCTGTATCCATTACGTCTCATTATTTAACAAATTAATGTGTAGATAAAGTGAAGACTATAAATAAACTATAAGAATAATTACAAAACTTTTCTAAAATATGAATAAAAACTAAGCAAAAAGTATATCATTTAAAGTGATTAGCAAACCTTGAATTGTTATAAGTATTTGATGGAAAAATGAAAACATAAAAATATAGTATAGTTTAAAAATGAAATTGGTTTTTATAAATGAAAAGAATAGCAATAATTGCGGTTGCTACATATATGGGGTTAGCCGTAAGTGCAGTACAGGCTGCGACTACATTTTTAAATGTTTCTTATGATCCAACTCGCGAATTTTACCAAGAATATAATCAGGCTTTTGGAAAATTCTGGAAGCAACGTACAGGTCAGGACGTTGATTTTAAACAATCCCATGGTGGTTCTGGGAAACAGGCTCGAGCTGTAGCGACAGGCCTTCAAGCAGATGTGGTGACTTTGGCTTTAGCAAATGATATTGATGAAATTGTTAAAGCCGGATATATCCAGCCGAACTGGCAAAAAGAGTTTCCTAATAACTCGGCACCTTATACATCTACAGTTGTTTTTCTGGTTAGGAAAGGTAATCCAAAAAATATTCGTGATTGGAATGACTTAACTAAACCTGGCGTTGAAATTATTACGCCTAATCCGAAAACGGGTGGAGCACCGCGCTGGATTTATCTTTCTGCATGGGGATATGCTTTAAAACAGCCGGGTGGAAATGATACCAAAGCAAAAGAGCTGGTTAAAAAACTTTATCACAATGTCAAAGTGTTAGATTCTGGGGCACGTGGTTCGCTGACTACATTTGCTGAGCGTGGAATTGGAGATGTTCTACTTTCATGGGAGAACGAAGCATTATTGGCAACCAAAGGCCTTGATAAAGATAAATATGAAATTGTTTATCCATCCATTTCAATTTTGGCAGAGCCTTCTGTTGCTATTGTAGATAAAACAGTCGACAAGGACGGTAACCGTACTTTGGCAAAAGGCTATCTCAACTTCTTATATTCACCTTTAGGGCAAGAGTTGGCCGCTAAACATTATTTCCGTCCACGTAATCCTCAGGTCGCTGCAAAATATGCAGCACAATTTCCAAAAATTAAATTATTTACGATTAACGATGTTTTTGGTGGGTGGGCAAAAGCTCAGCAAACTCACTTTGTCAATGGAGCCATCTTCGATCAGATTTATGAAGGAAAATAGTAGAAATAAATATAGCTAGAGTATCCGTTAAAAAATTACTTAAACTTTTAATATTGAAGCAAGTGAACCTGAAAAGGTGAGCTTGCTTTTTTATTTTGCTTAAAAAATGCAAAGAAAACGGTTTTCTCTATGAAAAATTAATATTTTCCTACAAAAAGCCGTTTGGTGTTCATCATAAACAAGGTGATAATGTGCAGTTACATTTTTACGCTATGATTTAACTCCTATGTCGCATATTTCTGTCTTACTTTTTGAGACCGTTGAAAGCTTATTGGCAGATCGCACAACTGGGGTGTATATCGATGCAACCTTTGGACGGGGCGGGCATACGCGCTTATTATTGTCTAAACTCGATGAAAATGCCCGAGTATATGCCTTTGATAAAGACCCTCAAGCTCTGGAAGTTGCGGCTGCTTTAGCACAAGAAGACCCAAGATTTACTATTATTCATGCAAGTTTTGCTGAAATTAAAGAAAAAATGCAGGAAATTGGGGTGCAAAGTGTCGATGGAATTATGGCAGACTTAGGTGTGTCTTCTCCTCAATTAGATCAAGCTGAACGCGGCTTTAGTTTTATGCAGGATGGTCCTTTGGACATGCGTATGGATAACTCTAAAGGATTGACGGCTGCCGAGTGGTTGCTTGAAATTGAAGAGGAGCAGTTGGCGAATATCATTTATCAATATGGTGAAGAACGATATAGTCGACGTATTGCTAAAGCAATTAAACAGGCTGGAAAATTAGATACGACAGCACAATTGGCTGAACTTGTAAAAACAGCCCACCCAAAATGGGAAAAACATAAGCATCCGGCTACGCGTACTTTTCAGGCAATTCGTATTGCTATTAACAAAGAACTAGATGATATTGAAGTGTTTTTGCCGCAAGCTGTAGACTTGCTTAAACCAGAAGGACGTTTGTCTGTGATCAGCTTCCATTCGCTTGAAGACCGGTTGATTAAACAGTTTATTCAAAAAGAATCAACGCTTGCAGAGGACTCTGGTTGGGGCATGCCTCAACAACAGATTGATACGAGAAGATTAAAGAAAATTTCACGGGTTCGTGCGAGTGAAGAAGAAGTAAAAGCGAACCCACGTTCACGTAGTGCATGGCTTCGGGTTGCTGAACGCTTGGAACAAAAAGGCGCGTAATGAAAAGCAGTGATGAAATCGAAACCACAGAAAATAAAGTGGTCAAAAAAGTTGTGGTATATACAGTCATGGTGGCATTGGTTTTCATCAGTGCCATGATGGTGGTATTACAGGTATTTGAATACCGTCATGATTATAGAGAGTTAAGCTCTTATATGCGTGAACGTGACGACCTCAATGCTGAATGGGGACGTTTATTGATTGAGCAACAAACATTTGGTGCGACTGCTCAAATTGGTACGCGTGCTGTGACACAATTACGAATGTTTTCGCCACCGGCTGCAGAAACGGTGGTAATTTCTTTACCGATGACCTCAGAGCAAAATAAGTAAGGCCTTGCTGTATGGTAGATAAGCGAACAAAGCAAACACGAAAAAAACAGCAGTCTATTTCGGAAAAACCAAGTCTTGCCTTTGATATGTGGCGGTTTTATCTGCTCTGGGCAGTGGTGCTCCTGTGTTTTGTGGTATTAATTGCACGTGCATTTTACGTTCAAATCATTAATAAGGACTTTTTACAAAATAAGGCCAATGCCAATATTTTGCGTACTGAACGTGTAGAAGCCATGCGTGGTGTGATTAGTGATCGTCACGGCGTACCTTTAGCGATTAGTAGTCCAATCATGAAAATTGTGATGGACCCACGTGATTATTTTGAAACCAAACATTTATACGATCAAATTACCGCTGAACTAAAACAAGATCCGAAGAATCGTAAATTAAAACGCCAGTTACCAGATAAAAATTTGAACCTAGATGAGCTTGCCGATGTGGTCGGTGTTGACCGTGCTGATCTTAAAAAACAGATGAATGCACGTCCGCGTTCTCGCTATTTGGTTTTGAAAAAAGAAGTACCACCGCAACAAGCCGACCTCATTATGAAAGGTAACTTCCAAGGGGTTTACGCAGAAAAAACTTATAAACGTTATTATCCGCAACCACAGCCAAATGCTCAAATTATTGGCTTGACCAACAGTGAAGGTCAGGGGGTTGAAGGCTTGGAAATGCAGTTGAATAAACAGCTTTCCGGAGTAGATGGCGAACAAAAAATTATTCGTGATAAGCGCGGTAACCGTTTAAAAGTTTCTGAAGTAATCCGTGAGGGTGAGCCGGGTGAAAATATCACTTTAAGTATCGACTCTCGCTTACAGTACATTATGTACCGTGAATTGACGGCTGCTGGTGTCGCGAATAATGCACGTTCAGCAACGGCTATTGCGGTTGATGTTAAAACGGGTGAGATTTTGGCTATGACCAGTTGGCCATCTTATAACCCGAATGATAAGAATGGATTGTCTAATAAAGATGCTATGCGTAACCGTGGTGCGATCGATATGTTCGAGCCAGGTTCAACCATGAAGCCATTCACAATTTCTGCTGCTTTAGAAACGGGTCAATACACACCAAATACCATTGTAAATACCTCTCCTGGTTCAATGCGTTTAGGTTGGCATACCATTCGTGATACCCATAACTACGGGACTTTGACCGTAACAGGTGTCATTATTAAGTCTTCAAACGTGGGTTCTGCAAAAATTGCTTTATCACTTCCAAAAGAGACATTGCCAACCTTCTTTAATCGCGTTGGTTTTGGTAAGCGTTCTGCTGTGAAGTTCCCAGGGGAAAGTTCAGGTTTAGTACTTCCTGTAAGTAAGTTAAACTCTTCTCAAATTGGTACTATGGCTTATGGTTATGGTCTAAACGCAACTATTCTTCAATTGGCTCAAGGCTATGCCATGCTTGCAAATCATGGCGTAAAAATGCCATTAAGCTTGCATAAATTAGATCAGGCACCTAAAGGTGAGCAGGTTCTTAATCCGAAAATTGCTGATCAAGTCTTGTTAATGCTTGAGCAAGTGACTATGCCGGGTGGTACAGCGACACAAGCCAATATTCCAGGCTATCGAGTAGGTGGTAAAACAGGTACCGCTCATAAATTGCGCGCGGATGGTAAGGGTTACTCAAATAGTGAATATCGTGCTTTATTTGCCGGCGTTGCACCAATCAGTGATCCGCGTTTAGCTGTTATTGTGGTTGTGGAAAATCCACAAGGTCGTTATTACGGTGGTTTGGTTGCTGCCCCAGTTTTTGCTCGTATTATGCAAGAGTCGCTACGTTTAATGAACGTGCCGCTTGATAAGCCACTTAATACTCCACAGAATCCTACTCGCAGGTAAGCTATGACTGTTTCTTTTCAAGAAATTAATCCAATCGAGATTGATGCACAATGGCCTCATCAGCCATTTCATGGCTTTGGTTTAGATAGTCGTAAAATCGAAACAGGCCAAATTTTTATTGCTTTGACCAGTTATAGCCAACCTGAAAAAACACGTACATTTGCTGAAGCAGCTTTAGCAAATGGAGCGCTCGCTGTTATTAGTGAAACCGAATTAGCTGTGGCAAATGAGTGGGTATGTCCTGATGTGCGCCAGCGCATGGGTGAGTGGCAAAAACGTTATTTACAACAGACTGATACAGTTAAACCATTACGGATTATTGCTGTAACAGGGACGAATGGTAAAACGACTATTTCCCGCTTAATTGCTGAGTTAATTAGTTCACAACAGCAGCGCTGTGCTGTGATGGGGACGACTGGTAATGGTATTTTACCGGACTTGACACCTTCTACGCATACCACTCTTGATGCTCTACAATTACAAAACGAATTACATGCTTATGCTAAGCAGGGGGCAACTTTTGCTTCTTTAGAAGCAAGTTCACATGGTCTTGAGCAAGGCCGACTAAATGGTTGTGATATTGAAATTGCTGTTTATAGTAATTTAAGTCGTGACCACCTCGACTATCATGGCACCCTAGAAGCTTATGCAGAAGCAAAGGCTCGTTTGTTCCAGTTTAATTCGTTAAAAGTTGCTGTGATTAATCTAGATGATGCTCATGCAGATTTAATGATTAAGTCTGCACAGAATAATCCTGCACAACCTAAAATTTTGACTTATTCGCTTACTCAAAATACAGCCGATTATTACATTACCGATTTAAGTTATAGCTTGGCAGGTGCAACCTTTAATTTGGTAAGTCAGCAAGGTTCATTTGCGGTAGAAAGTCCGTTATTAGGTCATTTCAATGTTGAAAACCTAATTGCAGCACTTATTGCTGCTGAGCAAGCTGGTTTCGATTTACAAGCATTAGTTGATTTTGTTCCTAAACTAGTTGGTGCCCCAGGCCGAATGCAAGTCATTCGTGATGATGAGCGACTATTTGTAGTCGATTATGCGCATACGCCAGATGCATTGATTCAAGTGCTTAAAACATTAAAGCGTCATGTTTCTAATGAGCTTTGGGCAGTATTTGGATGTGGTGGTGATCGTGATCGTGGTAAGCGTCCACTTATGACTCAAGCCGCTTTAGATGGCGCAAATCCGGTTATTTTGACTTCAGATAACCCAAGAACAGAAGACCCTGAACAGATTTTTGCTGACATGAAGCAAGGAATCGATTTTTCAGGGCATCGTATGCATGAAATTCATGACCGACGTGAAGCCATTAAATTTGTTGCAGAGCAAGCTCAAGCTGGTGACATTGTGGTGATTGCCGGTAAAGGACATGAAAATTATCAAGAAATTAATGGTGTGCGTCACTGGTTTGATGATGTGGTTGAAGTGCGTTCTGCGATTGATGCACAACATCATACGGTAGATGCTGCTTACCCTGCACAATAGGAAAAATTATGCATACTTCAACCACCAGTACCGTGCCTTTGGAACCGTGGACAGCTCAACAATTACAACAGGCAACGCAGGGTTACTGGCATAAAGACCAGATCCCTCAAACTGAAATTAAACGTATTTTGACTGACTCACGTCATGCAGAAAGTGGGGACGCCTTTTTAGCACTAAAAGGTGAGCGTTTCGATGCACATGATTTCGTTGCACAAGTTGCAGCAAATGGTTGTCAAATCGCTATTGTTGAACGTCCATTAGATGTTGATATTGCTCAGCTTGTGGTTGCTGATACTCGTTTGGCTTTGGGGCAATTAGGTGCTTATCGCCGCGAACAAAATGCTCAATTGAAAGTGATTGCTTTAACAGGCAGTAGTGGCAAAACCACCACCAAAGAAATGCTAGGAAGCATACTGTCTCGTTTAGCACCCACACTCATTACCCGAGGCAACTTAAATAATGACCTAGGCGTGCCGATGATGCTGCTCGAGCTTCGTAAGGAACATCAGTATGCAGTGATGGAACTTGGCGCAAGTCATCAAGGTGAAATTGATTACACATCAAAACTTGTTCAGCCACACGTCGCTGGCATTTTAAATATTGGAACTGCTCATTTGGGTGAGTTCGGCGGGCGTGATGGCATTTGTCGTGCTAAATCGGAAATTTATCGTCATATTTTGCCTCAGGGCGTTGCTATTGTTCCGCAACAAGATGACTTCACTACCGAGATTCGTGAAGCAGCGAAAGATCATCAAATCTCTACCTTTGGTACAGGTGGTGACGTCTTTGCTACAGATATTGAATTATTGCCACAGTCTGTCAATTTTCAGTTACATACGCCTCAAGGTTCTAGCTTTGTAAGATTGCCATTTGCTGGTGAGCATAATGTACAAAATGCAACGGCAGCCGTAGCGTTTGCTCTAGCGCTAGGGATTAGCTTAGAAGATATTGTAAAAGGTTTAGAGCAAGCGCAAGGTGCGAAAGGTCGTTTGAACTTTATTCAAAAAGCGCCTTACTTGTTTATTGATGACACTTATAACGCTAATCCAACGTCCATGCGTGCTGCGGCACAAGTATTACTTCAACAAAATGGCATTAAAGTCATGGTGATGGGGGATATTGGCGAGTTAGGCGATAGCAGTTGGCAAGAACATCACGATTTAGGTCGCGACCTCGCCGAGCTTCCTTTAGACCATATTATTGCAGTGGGGCAGTTTGCCTCAGCAGCTCTCGAAGGTGCAGGCCTTCATTCTAATAAATTGAAAGCATTTCAGACTCAAGCTGAGGCGCTTCCATTTTTAATCAATCTAATCCAAACACATCAACCACAGTCCATGAGTTTCCTGTTTAAAGGTTCTCGCTTTACTCATATGGAAACGTTGATGGCTGATTTGATGGAGAAACTTTAAATGCTGTTATGGTTGTTTGAACACCTTGCGGGCTATCACAGTTCGTTTCAGGTCGTTCGTTATTTAACATTACGTTCTTTACTCAGTGTATTAACCTCACTGACCATTGGTTTGGTTCTCGGGCCGATCATGATTCGTAAATTACAGGCGTTAAAATACGGTCAGGCAGTAAGTTCATTTGCTCCTGAAAATCATGCTAAAAAAATGGGTACACCGACGATGGGTGGGATCTTAATCCTACTTTCAATCGGTATTAGTACTTTGTTATGGGCTGATTTATCTAACCCTTATGTTTGGATTGTGCTTGGTGTAATGGTTGTATTCGGCGCAGTTGGCTGGGCAGATGACTGGATTAAAATTCGCTATAAAGACAATGCTGGTTTACCTGCTCGTAAGAAGTTCTTCTGGACTTCTATTGCGTCACTCGGTGCTGGTATTGCCTTATATTTAATTGCAACTGAACAATCTAATGCAGAACACACTGCAAATATGCTGGATTTATTGATTCCTTTCTTTAAGAATCTTTCTATTCCACTTTCTATTGTTCCTTTAGGTTTGGCATTTATTGTATTTACTTATTTAGTGATTAACGGTGCGTCTAATGCAGTTAACTTAACTGACGGTTTAGATGGTTTAGCCATTATGCCAGTCGTTATGGTTGCTTCTGGTTTAGGCGTATTTGCTTACTTATCTGGCGATATCCGTTTTGCTAATTATTTGCATATTCCATATGTTAAATATACTTCAGAACTGGTTGTAATCTGTTCTGCCATGATTGGTGCGGGTTTGGCATTTCTTTGGTATAACGCGCATCCAGCTCAAGTCTTTATGGGGGATGTGGGTGCTTTAGCTCTAGGCGCAATGCTTGGAACAATTGCCGTTATGGTACGCCAAGAAATCGTATTTGCGATTATGGGTGGTGTTTTTGTGATGGAGGCTGTATCGGTCTTCTTGCAAATCGGGTCGTTGCGAATGCGGAATAAGCGCGTATTTTTGATGGCACCATTGCATCATCACTATGAAAAACAAGGGTGGAAAGAAACCCAAGTGGTTATCCGGTTCTGGATTATTACGATTATGCTAGTTGTTTTAGGCCTAATGACCTTAAAATTGCGCTAGAACTTATTTTGGTGTCAATATAAAGCCAGTTTCTACTGGCTTTTTTTATTGGAGAGGTAAATGACAAAGGTTGTTGGGCTAGACCAATTATCTGTAATTAACCAAAAAGTGGTTAGTGATGGGGAAGTGTTACCTCAAGTTGTACTTAAAGATGGCAGTCAGGTACAAACTGGAACAGTAGCGACGATGCTGCATAACATTGATTTGTATAATGCGGGGCAAAGAGGCCAAATTGAAGAGGAATTAAAAATTGCGATTCCGACTTTAATTAAAATTGGTTTATTTGATTTGTTTGAAGTAGATGAATGGATTAATGGAACAAATGCGGGCCGTACTTTTGTTGGTACGCAAGCAAAGGCTTATTTACAACAAAAAGAACAAGAGAATAATTAGAAGTGACTATGCAAAATTTAATGTGTCCAGTGTGTCGTCAGAGACTCGAATTAGTAAGTAAAACTTGGCGATGTGATCGGGGCCATAGTTATGACATTGCAAAACAAGGTTATGTGAACTTACACGTTGTACAGCATAAACACAGTAAAAATCCGGGGGATACTCCCGAGTCTGTAGATGCGCGCCGTGCCTTTTTACAAGGTGGCTATTATCAACCTCTACAGCAAGCTGTAGTTGATTTACTGAAACAGCTTAAAGCCAAAGCTGTACTTGATATTGGTTGTGGCGAGGGTTATTACACCAGTGCAATGCAGCATGTTGTTGAGCAGTGTATAGGCGTAGATATTGCAAAAAATGCAGTACAACGTGCAGCAAAGTTAAATGACAAAGTGACTTGGGTCGTCGGTACAGGAGCAACTTTACCTGTAATCGATCAAAGTATGGATGTGTGTACCAGTCTTTTTAGCCCGATTCCGCAAGCAGAAATTTTACGTGTGCTAAAAGATGATGGATATCTAATTGTTGTCACGCCTGCAACTGAACATTTATATGCGATGCGTGAAGCACTGTTTGAGCAGGTCAATCCGCACACACCGCAAAAATTTATTGAACAACTGCAAGATTTATTTGAGTTGAAAGAACAGCAAGTTATAGATGCTCCTTTATTGCTTGACCAGCAAGCTTTAAAGAACCTGATTGCTATGACCCCATATGCATATAAGGCTTCTCCAGAGCGTCGTATGCAATTAGAACAACAATCACACCTGCAAGTAACAGCATCATTTCAAATCTATCTTTTCCAAAAGCATAATAAAAAAGCCATCTAACGATGGCTTTTTTATTTTTACTCAATTTGATTAATCAAGTTTTCTAATTCATCTTTGTCACGCTTCGGCGCTGATCCTTGTGAAGGCTTCATTGCTGGAGGCGCTGCTTTAGATGGAATTACAATTTCCTCACCAGGTAAGTCATCAAAGTCATTATTGGTGTTAGCTTTCGGTTGTGGCGGTGCAGGACGATAGAGTGGACGTGCTAATGGCGGTGCAGCACGATATGTTTTCTTATCTGTTACTTCAGTAACGACAGCTTGTTTGTCACGAGAAATCGGCGCCTGAGCATCTTTATCTAAACTCACCCAAGCTGCTGGAGTACCTTTTAGGGATTGGTCCATAAAGTTAATCCAGATTGGCAATGCCGCAATACCGCCATACTCGCGACGACCAAGAGTCGTCGGTTGGTCAAAGCCGACCCATGTAATCGCAACTAACTTGCCATTAAAGCCCGCAAACCATGCATCTTTTGCATCGTTGGTTGTACCTGTTTTACCACCTAAGTCACTACGACCAATTTTAAGCGCAGCACGACCTGTACCATGCTCAATTACATCACGTAAGATATTTGCCATATCATAAGCTGAGCTTGATTTTAAAATACGCTGAGCTTGACGATATTGGCTGTTATTTTTATCAGTTTGTTTAAGGTTAAGCTGTTTAGCTGCCTTTTCTTTCTGCTCTAATTCTTTATTGGTAACTTCAACAACTTGATCATCTGGTGTAGTTGTCTGCGCATCACCTTTGGTTTCAGAGGCATTAATACATGGAATACATGCATATTCTGGTTTAGCTTCGTAAATAACTTTGCCGTATGCATCCTCAATACGTTGGATGAAATGTGGTTGAACACGGTAACCACCGTTTGCAAACGCTGCATAACCTGTTGCCATTTGAATTGGTAACACTTGAGGTGTACCTAGAGCAATCGTGTAGTTACGCGGAATTTGATCTTCTTGTAAACCAAAATCCATGAATAACTGGCGAGTACGTTCAATCCCTACTGTTTGTAAAAGTCTTACTGATACGGTATTACGCGACAAATACAAAGCACGACGTAAAGGGATCATACCTAGATAACGGCCATCAGAGTTCTTCGGTGTCCATTTACCAATGGTAATTGGACTATCGTTGACCATGCTGTAAGGAGTCATACCACGCTCTAACGCTAAAGCATAGAGGAATGGCTTGATGGTAGAACCAGGCTGACGCCAGCCTTGTAGAGCACGGTTAAATTTTGATTGATAGAAATTATAACCACCAACAATGGCTTCAATTGAGCCGTCATTTGGGTTAATTGCAATAAGCTGGCCTTGAACTTTTGGTACTTGAACTAACGACCATGCAGTTTTGGTATCATTTGGTCGTAAACGAACAATATCTTTCACTTTAACAATTTGAGATGCACGTGAAGGTGCGCCACCTACACTATTCGCATTGCGATAGGGGCGTGCCCATGACATGCCAGACCATTGCACAGTAACTGTTGAGCCATCTTGCATTAATGCTTCAAAAGAGTTGCTATTTACTTTAGTCACTTCTGCTGGATAGGTGTTGGCATAAGCTCTAAATTGGCTTAATGGTTTGTCATGTGCTTCAGCTCCACGCCAGCCATGACGACGGTCATAAGCTTCTAAGCCATCTTGTACAGATTTCTCTGCAATAGCCTGACGTTGGGCATTAATAGTTGTATAAACCTTATAGCCTGAGTCAATTGCTTGTTCACCAAAGTGTTTTACAAGCTCTGAACGGACCATTTCACCTGCATATGGGTGAATATTATTTAGGTCGCGGTTAGGCATGTTCAAGTTAATTGGCTCTGCAACAGCCTTTTGATATTCTGCTTGAGAAATATAACCGAGCTGCAACATACGTCCTAAAATCCAGTTACGGCGTTCAAGTGCGCGCTCTGGGTTAACAACCGGGTTGTATTTAGACGGTGCTTTCGGTAAGCCAGAAATCATAGCCATTTGAGCAATGCTAAGCTCATTAATACTCTTGTTATAGTAAATTTTTGCAGCAGCTGCGATACCGTAAGCATTTTTACCCAAGAAAATCTTATTGACATAAAGACTTAAGATGTCTTCTTTAGATAAGTTTTGCTCAATTTTTCGAGCCAAAAAGATTTCTGTTAGTTTGCGTTTTAATGTTCTTTCTGGACTTAAATAATAGTTCTTTGCAACCTGCATGGTGATGGTCGAACCACCTGTTTGCACATCAGAACCAGTCACACTTTCACTCAAAGCACGACCTAAACCTTTAAAGCTAATGCCACTGTGTTCAAAGAAAGAAGAATCTTCTGCTGCTAGGAAGGCATGAATAAAAGTAGGAGGAATTTGTTTGTATTCAACCGGAATAGAAAGCTTACCACCGTACTCAGCAATAAGTTGGTTGTCGGCTGTATAGACTTGCAATGGCTTTAAAAGCGGTGCTTTTTTTAGTGAACTCATTTCCGGGAGGGTTGGGGCAATATAGAGATACATGCCATAAAATCCCATCGGAAGTGAGACTAAGATAATAATAATGATCAAAAAAATTGGACGCACGAAGCCCAAACTGGATAGCTTTTTCATGATAAGTAAGCTTTAATAAGATCGAATACAAACTAATTGTGGTCAGTATAGCCTTTAGACATGCGGATTGTTAGATGAGATATTGTATCCGTGTAAAAATAAAGACCGAGATTATTGGTTTGTAATTTTTTTTGGGGATAAAAAAATAATAGGACAATAGTGTGCTCAGGTTATATCGTAAACCTAATAAGGGGTTAATGGGCGTCGATATTAGTTCGACTTCTGTTAAGTTGTTAGAGCTCTCTGTCAAGAACGGTAAATATTGGGTGGAAAGCTATGCTTTGATGCCTTTACCTGAAAACAGTGTAGTTGAAAAAAATATCTTAAATCCAGAAGCAGTGGCAGAGGCTTTGGAACGGGCGATGAATTTAGCAAATCCCCAGACCAAAAATGCTGCAATTGCTGTTCCGACATCGACGGTTATTCATAAAACTATCGAAATGGATGCAGATATGAGCGATGACGAACGTGAAGTTCAGATTCGTGTGGATGCGGAGCAGTACATACCGTTCCCGTTGGATGAGGTGAGCCTTGATTTTGAGGTTTTGCCTGATCGTCTTTCAAATCCAAATCGTGTAAATGTTCTTTTGGTCGCAACAAGAACTGAAAACGTTGAAACACGCGTTGAAGTTCTTGAGTTGGCAGATTTGAATCCTAAATTGGCAGATGTCGAGAGTTATGCGGTCGAACGTGCTTTTAGTGTGTTTGCTGATAGCTTACCGATGGGCGCAAATACGATAGGGATTTTAGATATTGGCCATACCATGACGACATTATCTGTCATGCAAAACGGCAAGATTGTTTATACCCGTGAGCAAGTCTTTGGTGGCAAGCAACTTACGCTTGAAATTCAAAGTCGTTATGGTTTGTCTTTAGAAGAAGCAAGCCGAGCGAAAAAAGACCGCACTTTACCAGATGACTATGAAATTGAAGTGCTAGACCCGTTTCTAGATGCTGTAGTTCAGCAGGCAGCTCGCTCTTTACAGTTTTTCTTTTCTTCATCGCAATTCAATGAAATTGACCATATTTTGCTTGCAGGGGGGAATGCGAATATTCCAGGCCTCGCCAAGCTTTTGCAGCAAAAATTAGGTTACCGAGTCACTATTGCCAATCCATTTTTACAAATGGGCTTTTCTCCTCAAGTCGACGTTCAAAAAATTGAAAATGATGCTTCATCTTTAATGGTGGCGTGTGGCTTGGCTTTAAGGAGTTTTGATTAATGGCAACAATTAACTTACTACCTTGGCGTGAAGAGCTGAGGGAGCAACGAAAAAAACAATTTATAACTTTATGCTTTGGGGTGGTTGTTTTGGGGATTACAACCGTATTTGGGGGATGGTTCTATTTTGATCATAAACTAGATGATCAAACGCAGGCAAATCAACTGATTACAAGTACAAATCAAAACCTTGATCAGCAATTAAAAGCATTAAACGGTTTACAAGAACAGCGTGATGCCATTATTGAGCGCATGAAGTTGATTCAAGATTTGCAGGGTCAACGTCCAGTAGTGGTGCGACTAGTTGATGAGCTCGTTCGAGTCACACCACCAGCAATGTATCTCACTAAATTTAGCCGAACCGGAGATAAATTTACAATAGAGGGTAAGGCTGAAAGTCCAAATACGGTAGCTGAATTACTCCGTAATCTTGAAGCATCTCCTTGGTATCGTAATGCTTTTATGAGCTCTTTCTTGGCGACTGAAGATAAAAAAGATAAGACTGCGAGTTCTCTTCTTCCTAGAGTAGAAGATCATTATGGCAGTTTTGTTGTGACTGTCGATTTGGGGGAAATGGGCGTGACCACAACGAATAAGGATGCTGATAAGCCAGCCGTAGCTAAAGACACGGGGGCAGCTAAATGAGTCAAGATGAACTTCAAGAATTATCATTAGAGCAATCAGCTTCAAAGAAAAAGAAATTCAATTTAGATAAATTCCTTCAGCAATTTAATACGTTGGATATGAACAACTATGGTAGTTGGCCAATATCTGTAAAAATTACTTGCTGGATTTTTATTTTCTTTGCTGTGTTAGCTTTGGGATATTTTGTTGCTATTCAGCCAAAGCTACAAGCAATTGACAATGCTCAAGCTCAGGAAAGTAATTTATTAAATGAATTTCGAGAAAAAGACTCGAAATTACGTAACCTTCAACAGTATCAAGTGCAGCTTCAAGAGATGCAGGCAAATTTCAACCAGCAATTAGAACAGTTGCCGAAAGAAACAGAGATTCCAAGTTTAGTTGAAGATATTAACTTAACTGGTGTGAACTCTGGATTGAAATTTAAAAATATCCGCTTAGAAAATGAAGTGAAGCAAGAAATTTTTATCGAACAACCTATCGCAATTGAGGCTACAGGGGACTATCACGCATTTGGAGCTTTCGTAAGTAGTATTGCTGCTTTACCGCGTATTGTAACCATGCACGATTTTACTGTTGATGCATCACCAGCCAAAGATAGTAAGTCGGATATTCCTGTACTGAATTATTCTATTAAAGCGAAAACCTATCGATATGTAGAAGCAACAGATACACCGACACAATCGGCCCAGGCTCCAGCAGCCTCTGCATCAACTAGCACTTCTGCTCAGCCGAAATAGGAGAGTGATGATGAAAATTAAGCAAATTACTCTTTATGTTTTGGCTTGTGCTGCCCTTGTAGGATGTGATTCAAGAATCGATGCTGTGAACCAGCAAATGGCAAATATCCGTAACCAGCCACCATTACCTATTGAGCCAGCCCCAATTTTTACTCCGGTACCACAATTTAATTATGCTGCTCATCAATTGAAAAGCCCATTTATGCCAAGTTCTCTGGCTGCTGAACTCAAAATTATGGCTGGAAAGCGGGTTTATCCAAATTTCTCACGTCCGCCGCAACCACTCGAAAGTTATGCACTTGAAGCTTTAAACATGAAAGGAAGCATGCGTAATAACCGTGGCCAAATATTGGCTTTAATCCAGACGCCAGATCAGCAGATCGAACGGGTACAAGTGGGTAATTATATAGGCATGAATCAGGGTCGTATTACCCATATTAGTCCGACCCAGATTGATCTGGTCGAGATCGTACCAGATGGTCGAGAGGGCTATGTCGAGAGACCGAGAACGTTGGTCTTGATTGGGCCTGCACCCTAAAACTTAGGGAATAACAACGAAAAAGTATTTTTAAAGATTATTTAATTGGGGATGGTCAGACAATGAATCAGGTATTCCGTCAGTTTTCTTTGGGGGTTGTAGCTGTTGCAATTATGCAGGCTGCATCTGCACAGGTCAGCATGACTAATATTGTACCAACGCAAATAGCAGGTCAGGGCACAGAAATTAGAGTCATGTTTAATGGCTTACCACCACAGCCACAAGCTTATCAACTTGAAAATCCTTCACGTTTAATACTAGATTTTGATAAGGCACAGCAAAGTTTAAAACAGTCTAAAATTGCAGTTGCAACCAATGAAGCAAGTTCCGTTGATGTGACTTCAGATGACCAGCGTTCACGTTTAACCGTAAACCTAAAAGATGCTGGCGCTTTTACAACACTAGTGGAAGGTAATACTTTCATTTTAAAAATTAATTCGGCTCAAACCAGTAATAAGCCTATACCTGTAGTAGCTAAACAACCACAAGGCGTTTCAAATATTGGTTTTCAACGTGGTAACCAGGGAGAAGGCTTAGTTGTTGTCGACCTTTTGGGGAGTAATACACCTGTAGATGTTCAACAACAAGGTAGTAAAGTTGTTATAAAAACAATAGGTACAAAAATTCCGACACATTTAGCGCGTCGTTTAAATGTAAATGACTTTGCAACTCCAGTTTCAAGTATTGATGCTTATAATGAAAAAGGCACTGGTGTGATTACAATTCAGTCATCTGGTAGCTATGAATATATGGCATATCAGGCGGAAAACAAGCTCACGATTAGCCTGAAACGGCCACAGGATAAAAATATAACATCTTTGTATAAAACTCCGAATTATTCAGGAAATAAACTTTCATTAGATTTTCAAGATATTGAAGTGCGCCGAGTGTTACAGCTCCTTGCTGATTTTACAGGCATTAATATGGTCGCAGCTGATAGTGTGCAAGGTAATATCACGCTACGTTTAAAAGATGTGCCTTGGGATCAAGCACTTGATATTATTTTAAAAACAAAAAATCTAGATAAACGTCGTAATGGGAATGTGATTTGGATTGCTCCAATTGCAGAGTTAATCAAAGCTGAAGAGGAAGAAGCGAAAGCTGTTGCGCAAAGTGTTAAACTTGCTCCATTACAAACTGAATATATTCAACTTAAATACGCTAAATCTGGCGATATCATGGGTTTGATTACACAAGGCTCAAATAATAATAATGGTTTACAACATACATCAGGTGCAGGTACTTCAACTTCAACTAATCTAAATACTGGAGTTGATAGCTTAGGTAATAATGTGGGAAGTTTATTGAGTCCACGTGGTACGATTACTCAAGATGATCGAACCAATACTCTCATTATTAATGATACAGCTCAGTCAATTGATCAGATTAGAAAAATGATTGATTTGCTTGATGTGCAAGTTAAACAGGTTATGGTGGAAGCGCGTATTGTTAGAGCCTCTACTTCATTTACCAAAGAACTTGGGGTGAAGTGGGGCATTCTTTCACAAGGAATTACTAATAATAAAAATTTGTTGGTTGGTGGTAGTGAAACAACCCTGTGGAATTTGCGTGAGCCTAAAAAAGATGAGACTACGGGAGGCTATAAATATACTATTGAGCGCCCTGATAACTTAAACGTTGACTTGGGAGTTTCTAATCCAGCGGGAAGTATTGCCTTTGGTCTCATCAGTATGTCTGACTTCATGTTGGATCTTGAGTTATCTGCTTTACAAGCTGATGGCTATGGTGAAGTGATTTCAACACCTAAAGTCATGACTGCTGATAAACAAACTGCGAAAGTAGCCACTGGTCAGCAAGTTCCTTATCAATCTACAACAAATTCCGCTGCAGGCTCAACAGCTACTACATCTTTTAAAGATGCATTGCTAAGTTTAAATGTGACACCAAGTATTACACCTGATGGTAAGATCCAAATGAAGTTGGATATTTCTAAAGACTCTGTAGCAGGTGCGGCTCCAAATGGTGAGCTAATTCTCAATAAGAATAATATTAATACTAATGTGCTCGTTGATAATGGAGAAACCGTCATTTTAGGTGGTGTATTTGAGCAAACAACTACGAATTCTCAAACTAAAGTTCCTTTCTTTGGTGATATTCCTGTAGTTGGGCGTTTATTTAGAAAAGACGTAAAGTCTGATGATAAACAAGAGTTGCTGATTTTCGTTACACCACGAATTGTTAATGACACTTTAGCGAGAAATCATTAATATATTTTTTAATGAAAGCAATTGAAATAGGTGGCGCCTTGCCAAGCAAAGCGTTTGAAACCCTACCAAATATTTATTTGGTAGGGCCCATGGGGGCAGGAAAAACAACCGTTGGACGTCATTTAGCAGAACTATTAGGGCGTGAATTTTTAGATAGTGATCATGAAATTGAGCGCAAGACAGGGGCAACTATTCCCTGGATTTTTGAAAAAGAAGGAGAAGTTGGATTTCGTACCCGTGAAACTGTGGTCTTAAATGAACTTACTTCACGTAAAGCATTAGTGCTTGCAACGGGTGGCGGGGCTATTACCCAAGCACCTAATCGAGAATTTTTAAAGCAACGTGGAATTGTTGTTTATCTCTATACTCCTGTCGAATTACAACTACAAAGAACCTATCGCGATAAAAACAGACCTTTATTACAAGTTGAAAATCCTGAACAAAAACTACGGGATTTATTAAAGATTAGAGATCCTTTGTATCGCGAAGTTGCACACTATACGATTGAAACAAATCAAGGTGCTGCACGTGATCTTGCACAAAAGATTTTGCAACTTATTCTATCGAACAAGTTAAAATAGACGAACTGACTAGTGGTTTTATAAATTCATGCAAACTTTACATGTTGAATTAGGCGAACGCCGTTATCCTATTTTTATTGGTAGTCAACTTGACCCGAAACAATTACTAGAACCATATATTCATGGTCAACAGGTCATGATTGTAAGTAATGTTACGGTTGCGCCTTTATATTTAAGCCACTATCAGGAAGCTTTAAAGAGTCTAGGTAAAACGGTTGCGACCTGTATTTTACCTGATGGCGAAAAGTATAAAGATATTCAGCATTTAAACTTAATTTTTGATGCATTGCTTGAAGCTGGTTTTAACCGCGATTGTACGGTTTTAGCTTTAGGTGGTGGTGTCATTGGTGATATGGCTGGTTTTGCTTCTGCTTGTTTCCAACGTGGCGTTTACTTTGTACAGGTTCCTACAACCCTGCTTTCACAAGTAGACTCAAGTGTTGGTGGAAAAACAGGAATCAATCATCCGCTTGGCAAGAATATGTTAGGTGCTTTTCAGCAACCACAGGTTGTTTTGGCTGATATGGCACAATTGAATACATTACCAGAACGTGAGCTTTCAGCGGGTTTAGCTGAAGTGATTAAATATGCACTTTTAGGTGATGTAGATTTCTTGGTTTGGCTTGAGGAAAATATGGATGGCCTTGTTGCAAGAGATGCTAATTTACTTGCAGAAGCTGTCTATCGTTCATGTGCTCATAAAGCGCGTATTGTTGCGAATGATGAAAAAGAACAAGGTGAGCGCGCTTTACTTAATTTAGGCCATACTTTCGGTCATGCGATTGAGTCATATCTTGGTTATGGTACTTGGTTACATGGTGAAGCTGTAGCAACCGGTATGGTCATGGCGGCAGATTTATCACAACGTTTGGGCTGGATCTCAAATGAAGATGTAGCTCGTACAAAAAAAATCATTCAACGTGCGAATTTGCCGATATCATGTCCACAAATTCCATTGGATGATTTCCTTGGATATATGGCTCATGACAAAAAAGTTCTCAATGGGCAATTACGTTTGGTGTTGTTAAAGCAACTTGGGCAAGCAGTAATTACCAAAGACTTTGATGTCGAATTGATGAAACAGGCTATTTTGGCAAATCAACACGGATAACAAATAAGGTAAAGCATGACTGTATCACGTACACTTTGGCAGAATGTTCAACAATATATCTGGTTGGTTGGTGGTATTGCCTGCTTATTCCTTGCTTTTATTTTTTGGGTAATTACCGATAGCAAAAAACTGGTTGAAGTTGAAAAGTCGGCAGATTCTGAGGCACCTGTACAAATTCAACCAGAGAAAGTTTCTACAACTCCTAACCTGGGTGCTTTAGCGGATGAAGTTCGTCCACTCGATTTGACCACTCGTACAGTTGCTTCGGGTGAGCATGAGCCTGAGTTCCGTGGTACAAAGTTTATTAATGAAAATCAAAAACAATGGACGCTTGAGCTATTCCGTGCCTCTGATGAAGACATTATTAAAAACTTTTTAAAAAACCGTACCGACCGTAATAAATTTATTTATTTCCGCTTAAGTGGGGAACAACAAGCAGAGCAGTATGTGTTGGTTTATGGCACATTCAAACGTTCAGAAGATGCAATTCAGCAATTAACACAAATTAATCTGCAATTACCTGAGTCAGTTAAACCTCAGCCACAACAGTTCTCAAGTTATGCCTCACTGGTAAATGATTTGGGGGCAGATGAGATGAAAGGTGGTAATAATCAGCTTTATGAAGTTCGATTGCGTCCAGCAGCTTTGCCTACAATTGATGAATCTTTATTGATGGCAGGTGCTACCAGTAGTGCTACAAATGCTCAGCCGAAAGCGGCTAGTACAAACTCAGCTACAAAAACGACGATAGTTCGTCGTGATGCAGAAGGAAATGTGGTTGATGTACAGCAATCAAATTCCAATATTGATCAACCTAATAGAACTGCGCAAACACGAATAAATGATGGACAACAGAAAAATGCCACAAATGAGGGCACAAAAGGGAATTAATCCACCTCGTAATGTGCGCAAAAATGGTGCAAATTAGTTAAATAATAATATTTTTTGACCAGATGTGGTGCATATTTAGTCATTTTCTTACATGATAACGTGAATAAAATAACTATATTTATAATAAATATAAGGGTTTAGTCTTAATTTTTTAATATGGCACACTTTTTGCTTTATTGTTGTGCTTATTAATGTGCTGCAAACTATTTTAGCCCTCTAAGAAGTGAATTCTATGCAGAGTCGTGGGGTCGAACTGCTTTAAAAGAGTGCGAAATAAGTCAAAACATTTTTCTAGCAAAAACCAGTGTACGTAAAAATGGAACAGCGTATATTGGCTTATCAGCCCAAAATTTTTTGTTTGCGAAACATTGAGCTAACTATCATCCGTAGGCACTATCGCAAAAAGAAGTTGTTTGTTTGACGCTCGAAAGAGCCTTATTGAAAGAAGGGTACGCTATGCACATGCCATCGCCTAATACTGTAGCTCCCGCTCAAGGTTTATATCAGCCTGATGAGTTTAAGGATAACTGTGGTTTTGGACTGATTGCCCATATGAAGGGTGAATCAAGTCATCATCTAGTAGAAACCGCGATTCACAGTTTAAGTTGCATGACGCACCGTGGTGGTATTGCCGCAGATGGCAAGACGGGAGATGGTTGCGGCTTATTATTGGCGATGCCAAAGCAATTTTTCCGTGATGAAGCAAAAAAACTAAGTGATATTACACTAAGTGAAATTTTTGCTGTGGGTACGGTATTTTTAAATATTGATCCAGCATTAGCACAGCACTCTAAAAATATTTTAACGAAAGAAATCGAGTCAGAAGGTTTACGTGTTCTCGCTTGGCGTATCGTTCCTACAAACAACGATGCATTAGGTGAAATTGCACTTCAATCTTTACCAGCTTTTGAACAAGTCATTGTGAACTGTCCAATGGGTGTAACTGAGGTTGAATTTAACCGTAAGTTATTCTTGGCGCGTCGCCGTGCGGAACAACAACTCCAAAAAGATCCGTTATTTTATGTGACTACGCTTTGTTCAACAGTCATTAGCTATAAAGGCTTGATGATGCCTGCGGCAATTGCTGAGTTCTATACAGACTTAGCAGATGAGCGCTTAAAATCGCATATTGTGGTATTCCACCAACGTTTCTCTACAAATACATTACCGCGTTGGCCTTTGGCTCAGCCATTCCGTTACCTTGCGCATAATGGTGAAATCAACACTATTACAGCAAACCGTAACTGGGCATTAGCGCGTACTCCTAAATTCGAAAACCCATTATTACCAGGTCTTACTGAGCTTAATCCGATTGTAAACCGTACAGGTTCAGATTCTTCAAGCTTGGATAACATGCTTGAGATCTTGGTGGGTGGTGGTATGGATTTATTCCGTGCTTTGCGTATGCTCGTTCCACCAGCTTGGCAAAACGTTGAAACTCTAGATGCAGACTTACGTGCATTCTATGAATTCAACTCTAAGCATATGGAAGCTTGGGATGGTCCTGCTGGTCTTGTTATTCAAGATGGTCGTCATGCAATCTGTATGCTTGACCGTAATGGTTTACGTCCTGCACGTTGGGTCATTACCAAAAATGATTACATTACCTTGGCATCTGAAATCGGTGTTTGGGGCTATGAACCTGAAGACGTAGTTTCTAAAGGTCGTGTAGGCCCAGGTCAGATTTTGGTAGTTGATACCCTAACAGGTAAAGTACTTGATACTAAAGATGTTAGTACGCATTTGAAGAACATGCGCCCATACCGTGAATGGTTACGTGATCATGCGATTCGATTAAATGCAAACCCAGAACTTGAAGAACAACTTGTTGATAAAGGTTTAACTGGCGAAACATTAAAAGCAGCTCAAAAAATGTTTATGGTGACATTTGAAGAGCGCGACCAGTTATTACGTCCAATCGCTGAAAGCGGTCAGGAAGCAGTTGGCTCTATGGGTGACGATACACCAATGGCTGTATTGTCTCGTCAAGTTCGCCATGTGACAGATTATTTCCGTCAACAGTTTGCCCAAGTTACCAACCCACCAATTGACCCACTGCGTGAATCAATTGTCATGTCGCTTGAAACCTGTTTAGGTCGTGAGCAAAATGTATTTGAGCAAGGTCCTGAGCATGCTGATCGTATCATCATCTCTAGTCCTGTACTGTCAAATTCAAAAATGCAGCAAATCCGTAGCATTGAGCGTCCGGGTTATGAAGCAGTTGATATTGATTTGAACTATGCTGAAACAGAAGGTTTGCAAGCTGCAATTACACGTATTTGTGAAGAATCTGCACAAGCTGTTCGTGATGGTAAAACTCTAATTGTTTTAACTGATAAAAACATTCGTGAAGGTTACTTACCTGCAAACGCTGCACTTGCAACGGGTGCGGTACACCATTACCTCATTAAAACTGGTTTGCGTACTGATGCAAACATTATGGTTGAAACTGGTTTTGCACGTGATCCGCACCAATTTGCGGTATTACTTGGTTTTGGTGCGACTGCTGTTTACCCATACCTTGCATACGACGTAATCAATGACTTGATTGCGAAAGGTGAGCTTTTAGGTGATCCGATTCATGCACAAGCAAACTTCCGTAAAGGTATTGAGAAAGGCTTATTAAAAGTTCTTTCAAAAATGGGTATCTCTACAGTTGCTTCTTACCGTGGTGGTCAGCTTTTTGAAGCAGTAGGTTTATCTTCTGAAGTTGTAGATCAGTGTTTCTTGGGTGTTCCAAGTCGTATCCAAGGAGCAACATTTGCTGATCTCGAAAATGATCAGAAAAAATTAGCAGCAACAGCTTGGTCAAGTCGTAAACCAATTGATCAGGGTGGTTTACTGAAATTCGTATTTGGTAAAGAGTACCATGCGTTTAACCCAGATGTGATTAACTCATTACATAAAGCGGTTCGCTCTGGTAAATACGAAGACTTTAAAGAATATGCTGAATTGGTAAATAACCGTCCAGTAGCAACTATTCGTGACTTATTTAAGTTAAAAACAACTAACCCGATCCCAGTTGAACAAGTTGAATCGGTTGAAGAGATCTTGCCTCGTTTCGACTCAGCAGGGATGTCTTTAGGTGCGCTTTCTCCAGAAGCTCATGAAGCTATTGCAATTGCGATGAACACCATTGGAGGTCGTTCAAACTCTGGTGAGGGTGGTGAAGACCCTGCGCGTTACGGCACAATTCGTAACTCGAAAATCAAGCAAATCGCATCTGGTCGTTTCGGTGTAACACCTGCATATTTAACTTCTGCTGAAGTATTGCAAATTAAAGTTGCTCAAGGTGCAAAACCGGGTGAAGGTGGTCAGTTACCAGGTGGTAAAGTGAATGGCTTGATTGCACGTTTACGTTACTCAGTACCGGGTGTGACACTTATTTCACCTCCGCCACACCACGACATTTACTCAATTGAAGATTTGTCACAACTTATCTTTGACTTGAAACAAGTTAACCCGAAAGCCATGGTATCCGTGAAGTTAGTATCTGAACCAGGTGTAGGTACGATTGCTGCTGGTGTTGCTAAAGCATATGCAGACTTTATTACTATTTCAGGTTATGACGGTGGTACTGCTGCATCTCCGCTTTCATCAATTCACCATGCGGGTTCGCCATGGGAGCTTGGTCTAAGTGAAGCGCATCAGGCACTTCGTGTAAATGACTTACGTGGCAAAGTACGTGTACAAACTGACGGTGGTTTAAAAACTGGTCTTGATGTGATTAAGGCTGCAATTTTAGGCGCTGAAAGTTTCGGTTTTGGTTCAACACCAATGATCGCTTTAGGCTGTAAATACCTCCGTATTTGTCACTTAAACAACTGTGCAACTGGTGTTGCAACTCAACAAGATCATTTACGTCAAGAACACTATATTGGCGAGCCAGAAATGCTCATTAATTTCTTCCACTTTATTGCGGAAGAAACTCGTGAATGGTTGGCAGCATTAGGTGTTTCTTCATTGAAAGACTTAATTGGTCGTGTGGACTTGCTTGAAGTATTACCGGGTGAAACTGAAAAACATGCTCACCTTGATTTAAGTGCGTTATTAACTTCTCATCCTTCTGCTGAAGGTAAAGCGCAGTACTGTGAAGTTCAAGGTAATGCACCATTTGATAAGGGCGTATTGGCTGAGAAAATGGTTGCAGAAATGCTTCCTGCAATTGAGTCAAGTGCAGGTGGTCAATTCAACTTTAACGTCGTGAACTGTGACCGTTCAATTGGCGCACGTGTATCGGGTGAAATTGCTCGCCGTTATGGCAACTTGGGTATGGAAGCACATCCAGTTGTAATGAACTTAACAGGTACAGCTGGTCAGTCACTTGGTGTATGGAACGCTGGTGGTTTGCACATCCGTCTTGAAGGTGATGCAAACGACTATGTAGGTAAAGGTATGGCTGGTGGTCGTATCTCGATCTTCCCACCAAAAGGTTCACCTTTCCAAACTCAAAATACAGCAATTATTGGTAATACCTGTTTATATGGTGCAACAGGCGGCAAGTTATTTGCAGCTGGTACAGCAGGTGAGCGTTTCGCAGTTCGTAACTCTGGTGCGTTCGCTGTTATTGAAGGTGCAGGCGACCACTGCTGTGAATATATGACTGGTGGTGTTGTGACTGTACTTGGAAAAGTGGGTCATAACTTCGGTGCAGGTATGACAGGCGGTTTTGCTTATGTACTTGACCTCGATAATGACTTTGTAGATTACTACAACCACGAGTTAATTGACTTGACTCGTATTTCAACAGAATCTATGGAAGATCATAAAGAGTTCTTGTTGCGTATTATCGATGAGCACATCAAAGAAACAGGTAGTGCTTGGGCTTATAAAATCCGCAATGAGTTCGACTTCTACAGCCGTAAATTCTGGCTTGTAAAACCAAAAGCTGCTAACTTGCAATCGCTTTTGAAAACTACACAAGCTGACCCACAATAATTCCACGACTGCAAAGACATAGGCAGGTGCGGGCAACAGTGAAATCCGCGCCTACCCACGGAGAGAGACATGGCAGAACGCCTAAATAATGACTTTCAATTTCTGGATGTACCACGTCAAGATCCAGAGAAAAAAGATATTACTGTCCGCAAAGCAGAATTTGTGGAAATTTATAAGCCTTTTACTTCGGAAACAGTCACTAATCAGACTCACCGTTGTTTAGGTTGTGGTAACCCTTATTGCGAATGGAAATGTCCAGTACATAACTACATTCCAAACTGGCTCAAACTCATTGCTGAAGGTCAAATTTTCCAAGCTGCTGAGCTTTGCCATCAAACAAATACTTTACCTGAGGTATGTGGTCGTGTATGTCCGCAAGACCGTTTGTGTGAAGGTGCTTGTACCTTAAATGATGGGTTTGGTGCGGTCACTATTGGTAATGCTGAAAAATATATCAATGACACAGCTTTTGCTTTGGGTTGGCGCCCAGACATGTCACATGTGAAATGGACAGGTAAAAAAGTTGCAATTATTGGTGCAGGTCCTGCGGGTCTAGGCTGTGCAGATATTTTAGCCCGTGGTGGTGTTAAGCCAGTTGTATTCGATAAGCGTCCTGAAATTGGTGGCTTGCTGACATTTGGTATTCCAGAATTCAAAATGGAAAAAGATGTCATGAAACGCCGCCGTGAAATTTTCACAGGTATGGGTATCGAATTCCGTTTAAATACTGAAATTGGTAAAGACGTCACTATTGATGAATTACTTGCAGAATATGATGCAGTATTCATGGGTATGGGAACTTACACTTATATGAAGGGTGGTTTCCCTGGTGAAGATCTTGATGGTGTTTATGATGCGTTGGATTTCTTGATCTCTAACGTAAATCGTTGCCAAGGTTGGGAAAAAGATCCAAGTGAATATATCAGCTTAGATGGTAAAAAAGTTATTGTTCTAGGTGGTGGTGATACCGCAATGGACTGTAACCGTACTTCTTTACGTCAGGGTGCTCACGATGTAACTTGTGCATACCGCCGTGATGAAAGCAATATGCCAGGCTCTGCACGTGAAGTAAAAAATGCCTACGAAGAGGGTGTGAAATTCCTATTCAATCGTCAACCGATCGAGATTGTTGGTGAGAATGGCAAAGTGACAGGCGTAAAAGTGGTAACGACACAAATGGGTGAACCAGATAGTCGTGGCCGTCGTAGTCCTGAGCCAATCCCAGGTTCTGAAGAAGTATTACCAGCTGATGCAGTTTTACTAGCATTCGGTTTCCGTCCAAGCCCAGCAGACTGGTTCGGTAATGTGAATATCAATCTTGATGGTTCAGGTCGTGTTCTTGCACCTGAACAGCAAGAATTTAAATTCCAGACATCAAATCCAAAAATCTTTGCTGGTGGTGATATGGTCCGTGGTTCAGACCTTGTAGTTACAGCAATCTGGGAAGGTCGCCAAGCTGCTGAAGGTATTTTAGATTACCTTGGTGTTTAATCTAAAAATCATTACTAAAGTTTTTGATAAAGCCTGCGATATGCAGGCTTTATTTTTTACCATTAATCGGTTTGACGTTTTTGGCAAATACAATAAGCTTTTTTGCCCTTTTTAGTGCCTAAGTCCCACGACATACTCAAAGCTCTCTTCTTCAATACAGTAGGTGTTGAGCATGAACATCGCAGGTATGACGGCAGAAAAATCATATTTAAATCGTCGAAAAGCGTTGGGTATTACGGTGCGTCGGCTTGAGTTTAATCCTCAAGCAATCAAGCGCTATTATTTTGCAAATTCGCCTTTAATGTCCCATTTTTTAACTGCACTCTCTTCAACATTTCCAGTTGGAGAACAGTTTTTTGTAAATAGTGTGCGCAATGTACGCGACAAAGTTTCAGACCCTCAACTACAAGCACAAATTGCAGCTTTTATTGGGCAAGAAGCGATGCATTCAAAAGCACATGGTGAGTTTAATGAGGCTTGGCGCCGTGATGACTATAATTTGGATCGTTTTCAAGCGTGGTTAAATGAACGTGATAAATACTTAAGGACAATTCCACCTAAGCTACAGCTGGCACTGACATGTGCATTTGAGCATTTTACGGCTTTGCTTGGAGGATATATTTTACAGCATCCAGAACTTCTAAAAACTTTGGATCAAGATGCGTTAAAGCTTTGGGTCTGGCACGCCATTGAAGAAATTGAACATCGTTCAGTTGCATTTGATGTCTATCAACATGTCTATGGCGATGACCGTATTCGCAGATTATTAATGCGTAGTGTCACTACAGGATTTGCGAGTCTTGCTTTTTATGGTACGACGCGATTATTTTGGCAAGATAAATGGAAAAGCTTGCCTAAAATGGGAGGAAATATTTTTGGTGTGTATTTGCTTGTTAAAATGATTATACAACTGACACCAGAATACTTTGCTTATTACAAAAAGGACTTTCATCCGAGCCAAAAAAATTATGGCCAGATGGTCGATTACTGGAAGAGTTATTTGGCTGATGAATATCAAATGACAAGTTTCCAAAAGGAAACAAGGTTAAGACCAAGTTAGAATAAAAACCGGATTTAAAGATCCGGTTTTTTTAAATCTATAAAATAAAAGCAACACAATAATGCCAAATTCATCATACAATCGAGACAAGAGGTTAAAAATATAAAGAAAAACTTGAGGATAAAGTGACGATGAAAACGTTTAAACAACTTGTAATCGCGACAACACTTGCAAGCACCTTACTATTTTCCGGCTGTGGCTATAATACTTTACAGGTCAAAGATGAGGCTGTAACAGCGGCTTGGTCTGAGGTACAGAACCAATATCAACGTCGATCAGATTTGGTACCAAACCTTGTAAACGTAGTTAAAGGCTATGCTAAGCATGAAGAGCAAGTATTAACAGAAGTCACTCAGGCACGTGCAAATGTTGCAGGCTTGAAGGTCGATAAAGAAGTATTAGAAGACCCAGCATTACTTGAGAAATATCAACAAGCACAAAGCCAGTTAACAGGTGCGTTATCTCGACTTATTGCTGTTTCAGAAAATTACCCAGACTTAAAAGCCAATACCCAATTCCAAGAGTTACAGGTTCAGCTTGAGGGTACAGAAAACCGAATTGCTGTGGCACGTAATCGTTATATTACAACTGTTCAGGACTATAACTCTTATGTCCGTCAGTTCCCGCAAGCCGTAACAGCAAAAGTGATTGGTATGCATCCGAAAGCTAATTTCTCTGCGGAAGCATCAGCTCAACAGGTTCCAAAAGTTTCTTTTGATTAATTTAAATCAAGGAAGTGCCGCATGAGAAATACTATATTGCTTCAGTCTAAGCAAATTAGGGTATTTGTTATTACCTTAATTATGCTCTGCTGTAGTGTTCTGTTTCAGAGTGCGGCTTGGAGTGAGAATAATATTGCCACTGCTACAGATGAAACTGACACGGTGTTGGCAGGTAAAATTATTCAACAGCAGCAAGCTCAAGCATCGAAGCCTAAAGTAAATGAGCAGGCTGCTTCGGGTGCCGCCCCTCAAGTTCAAGTTGCGAATGACATGGCTGATGGTGAATCAATTCGTGGTTTACCTACATTAAATCAGCCTGTCATTGATCAAGCTAATATTTTAAGTGAAGCTGAAAAGCAGCAACTTAACCAGAAAATTTTAAATTTGTACCAGCAAGGTAAGGCACAAATAGGTATTGTAATTGTACCGACTACGGGTCAAGAAGATATTTTTGATTACGCTTTACGTGTTGGTGAAAAATGGCAACTTGGTTCGAGTAAACGTGATAATGGATTACTCATTGCAGTTGCAATTAATGATCACCGCATACAAATTCTAACTGGATATGGTCTAGAAGGCGTATTGCCTGATATTGTGGCAAGCCGAATTATTCGAAATCAAATTACACCTTATTTTAAACAAGCCCAATATGCACAAGGCTTAAACGCTGGTGTTGATGAAATCGGAAGAATTTTAAATTTAGATCCGGAAGTTGCTCAGCAAGCTGCTCAAGATTTAAAAGAACGCCAACATCAAGCTGCGGAAGAGCAACAAGCTAAACAGACAACCCTGACAATGGCTTTATTTATTCTTGTTGCTGGAATTGTAGGCTCATTTATTGTTGGTCGACCTCTTAGTGCCTCTACCGCAGGTGTTGCCGCAGCAGTAGCAAGCTTTGTAAACGGTGCTGGTGTGGTTACTAGTTTGCTACTTGGATTCGGTATCTTCTTTTTACTTATTACCTCAATTGCTCAACTTATTTTACAGGCCATTCTAAGTGGCTCTGGCGGTGGTGGACGTGGAGGCGGTTTCGGTGGTGGAGGTGGCGGTTATGGTGGCGGCGGAGGTCGTTTTGGTGGTGGAGGTGCTTCAGGCTCATGGTAACAACATCAGAAACAACACAAATTATTACTCAACCAAAAATTGAGGAATATGTAGAGCCAAGTTTAAGACGTTGGTTTAAGCATCTTTGTTATTTCCCTGCTAGTAGTCGTTATTTCAATAAAAAAGATAAACAGGCTATTGCTGAAGCTGTTCAACAGGCAGAACTTGGTCATGTTGGAGAAATACAGGTCGTTATAGAAGGGCATATTCCTTGTTCACAAGCGTATAGGCAAAATACGCGCTTAAGGGCACAGCAGTTATTTGCAGAACTTGGTGTTTGGGATACTGAACTTAATAGCGGTGTACTGCTCTATTTAAATTTATGTGAACGCACAGTAGAAATTATATTTGACCGTGGTATTAGAAGCGCGACGACTGATCAGGTATGGCAACAGATTTGTGAGTCTATTGTGCAGCAGCTTAAACAAAAACAGTATCTACAAGCTGTAGTGATTGGGGTTCAGCAAATTGGTGATGTGATGTCACGCTTTTACGATGAAAATATGCCAGATCAAAATAATGAATTAGGGAATGCACCTATCATTATTAATTAAGTTATTTGCCCTCTGATTAGCTGTTTTTTAAATTCACGCTTAGTATGTCGGCTGACAAAAAATGTCATCTATTTAACTGCTTTTAAAGAGATTTTTATCACATTAAAGAATAAAAAAAAGAAGTGGGTTGTGAAGTGGTTTTTTATTGGTGATTTAATCCTAATAAAATTGGAGTGACAATTTTTGTCAGTTATTTGCCTAATATACTCTTGGGTTTAATTGTTATAAACCATAACTTATTGTTTTTAAATTAAAATAAAAGTTGGCATAGATGCTGCAATATATTTTATAGCTCAAAAAGCTTATATAAAAACATACATACATCTTTGGGGAAAAGGCTATGAATGCACAAAAAGGTTTTACATTAATTGAACTCATGATCGTAGTTGCCATTATTGGTATTTTGGCAGCAGTTGCTTTACCTGCATATCAAGATTATACGGTTCGTGCAAAAGTATCTGAAGCAATTTTAGCAGGTTCAGCATGCCGTACAACTGTGACAGAAGTTTATCAATCAGCAAGTGGTTCTTTACCAGCAGCAAATGGGTGGGGATGTGAAGTTGGTTCTACTACAAGTGCAGCTTCTAAATATGTACAGCAAGTACAAACAGATCAAAATGGTGTAATCACTGTAACTACTACAAATGACTCATCTTTAAAAGCTGCTGGAAGTAGTACGATTGTTATGACACCAACTTTAGCTAATGGTACTGCTATGACAAATACAAATATTGGTACTTCTGTTGGTGCGTGGAAATGTGGCCCAGGTACTACAAATCCTATGCCTACAAAATTTTTACCAGGTTCTTGCCGCGGTGCTTAATTAATAGCTTAGTAGTATAGAGGGGATGTTTATACATCCCTTTCTTTTTATTTTAAATAAGAAATTATTATGTTAGTAAGATATGTTTTTATTTTTGCAGCATTTTTAATGAGTGCTGCTTGGTTGATTCCTAACCATTATATGCCTTGGCTTGCTGCACATAGTGATTTTCTTGCATTTTTAGCATTATTAATTTTAAGTATAGTTTTTATTAAACAAAAGCAAATGATATTTTTACCTTTGCCCTTTATATATTTATCTTTAATTGCTTTTATTCCAATTTTACAGTTCATGGCAGGTAAGATATTTTTTTTGGGAGATACCTTAATAACAGTCATTTATATATTAGGTTTTGTGCTCGCTTTATTATACGGTTTTCTGTTAGGGAGAAAAAATAAAGAAATTTATAAATGGTTTTTTTTTCTCATTTTACTTAATAGTTTAATCTGTATTTATATTGAGATGAATCAATGGTTGTTATTAAGTAATGGAAGTATATGGGTGGTTGATCTATCTCAATCATCTAGACCTTATGCTAATTTTGCTCAACCTAACACATGCGCAACTTTTCTTTCAATGGGATTGATGTCAACTTTATATATATATGAAAAAAAATATATTAATAAAAGTGGTCTTGTTGTAATTGGTACTTTTATTTTGTTTGGTATCGCATTAACTCAATCGCGTACATCTTGGGTTTTTATTTCACTTTTTATAATTTGGTGGTTTTGGAAAAATAATTACCTGAAAACAAGATTAAATAAAAGATTAATGTTTTATTTTTTAATAATTTATATATTTTTTATATTAATTTTGCCAGAAATTTCAAACTCATTAGGAGTAATCGGCACAGCTGATATTGTAACTCGTACTACAACTGGTTATTTACGTATTCCAATGTGGAAACAGATGCTAATAGCAATAAAAGAACAACCCTTATTTGGTTATGGATGGAATCAGGTAAGTATCGCACAATTATCTGTTTTTCTAAAATATCCAACACATGAGTGGGTTGAACATAGTCATAATATTATATTAGATATATTTATATGGAATGGAATACCATTAGGTATATTAATTATTAGTTTTATTGGGTGGTGGTTATATCAATTAAATAAACTAGCTATTTCTATAGAAGCTTTTGCTGCTTTATCTATGGTGGGGGCAGTTTTAGTTCATGCAATGTTAGAGTTTCCGCTGGAATATGCCTTTTTTCTTTTACCAGTTGGATTTTTATTAGGATTGGTACAGAGCGAAAATAATAATACGAAAACTATAAGTGTGAATAATAAATTATTTTCTATGTTTATAGTTTCTGCTTTTTCTTTATATATTTGGATTTTTTTAGAATATAGAGCGATAGAAAAAGATGTTCAATTAGCACGTTTTGAGTCTCTTAATATTGGAAATATTCATGCTAATCGATCAGCTCCTAAAATTTTATTACTTAGTCAACTTCGAGACCAACTGAAATTTATTCGTACTCCTCCCGTAGCTAATATGTCAAAAGATGAATTAAAGTGGATGAAATCAGTATCATATCGTTATGCTACACCAACTGCTTTATACCGTTATGCACAGGCCCTTGCTCTAAATAACCAGCTTCATGAAGCAAAAAAGCATTTATTGATTATTGAAAAATTACATCATAAAAAATTTAGTAAAGAATCTTTGTATCAAGTCAATAACTCATTGATATTTGGTTGGAAAAACACGGGGAAATGAAACTATGAAAAAACTATTAACAAAAAGATCTAAGTTCTTTTTGCGCCATTTATTAATTTCTTTCTTGTTCGCTTTTTTTATTCTTATGTGGGTGTTTTTTGTCTGGTATCCACAACCCTTAGCAAAAGCTGTAGGTGTTATTCATATCTTTATAATGCTGATAGCGATAGATGTTATATTAGGCCCTACTTTAAGTTTTTTTGTATATAAAGAAGCAAAAAAGACACTTAAATTTGATTTAGCAGTAATTATTCTCATCCAAATTTTAGCTTTAGGGTATGGTTTATATAGCATTGCTCAAGGTCGGCCTGCTTGGTTAATTTATAATGTAGATCGTTTTGAACTTGTGCGTAATAATGAAATTATTGAGGCCAATATTCAAATAACTCAGCCACAGTTCCGGTCCCCTTCTTGGTTTAATCCGCAATTTGCCGCTGTTAAAGTGCCAAAAAATAAGGAAGAACGTAGCAAAAGTATGTTTGAAGAAATATTTAGTGGTATTTCTTCTGCTCAACGACCAGAACTTTATGTTGATTTGGTGCAGGTTAAACCACTTATACGAAATAAAGTTCAAAATTTGAATGAACTGGAAAAATTTAACCCTAAACAGCAAGTAGAAAATATTTTGAAAAAATACCCAGAAGCGAATGCATGGGTTCCTTTAAAAGCCAATGCTGTAGATATGGTTGTTTTAATGGATAAAAACTCAGCTCAAGTGGTTAAAATTGTAGATTTGAGACCATGGAAATAAGTTGGGACCTCTTGTGAGAAGATACATATACAAGCTAATTCTTCTCACTTTCTTCCATGTATAATTCTTCTCAAGTTTTTGGTCTGTAACCTGTCACTATGCAAGTATTCTTTCTATTCCTCGCAGCAATCCTGTTAGGTTTTGCGTGGTTATCACCATTTCACTATAACCCTTGGGTGATGTTTTCTAGCGAAATGAGTACCTTTGCAGCAGGTCTAAGTGTCTTAGCTGCAATTTTTTATCAAAATATAAAAATTCCACGTGCACAATTATTACTATTGCCATTTATTTTAATTCCCATAGTGCAGTGGGCTTTTGGTCTAATTTTCGATTTTAGTACAGCTTTGTTAAGCTCACTTTACTTACTAGGCTTCTGGTTTATGGTGGTGGCTGGCTATAATCTATCATTAGAGCCACAACAAAGAGATCAAATTTTTACAGGGTTTAGTTTACTTACCGTTATCGTTTCAGTTGCCACTAGCCTTATTGCAATTTGTCAGTGGTTAAATATTGATACACATTTTGCTCATATGTTGCATTTAATTGGTAACCGTCCATACGGTAACTTTGGCCAACCGAATAATATGGCAACCTTTCTCATTATGGGGCTATTAGGATGCTTATATTTATATGAAAAGAATAAAGCATCGGTTTGGTTACTTTTGCCATCAGCGCTAACTATTTTATTTGCAGTTGTCCTGAGCCAATCACGCACTTCTTGGATTGTTTTTCCATTTTTACTCACCTATTGGGCTATTAAGCAATTTAATAAACCTAAGCGTTTTGGGGTGTTTCAAGGCCTGTTATGGTGTGCTGGTTTTTTCTTGATGGCTGGTTTGGTATTACCA
This sequence comes from Acinetobacter sp. ABJ_C4_1, assembly GCF_044538495.1. Classification (NCBI taxonomy): domain Bacteria; kingdom Pseudomonadati; phylum Pseudomonadota; class Gammaproteobacteria; order Moraxellales; family Moraxellaceae; genus Acinetobacter; species Acinetobacter sp. ABJ_C4_1. Next base: position 207,757 of record NZ_JBIUCQ010000004.1, read on the forward strand.
TTTATCACAAGCTTAATTGAAACATGGACGCATACAGATATAACTCAGGCGAGTAGCTTGGCTGAAAGGGCTAGTTCTGGATATTTACGTTTTAACATTTGGACGCAAATGTTACTCGCTGTACAGCAACATCCTTGGTTGGGATATGGGTGGAATCAAACCAGTGTTGCTCAAATGTCTGCTTATGCTCTTTTTCCAACGACGGAGTGGACGACCAGCGCTCATAATGTGTTGCTAGATCTTATTATTTGGAATGGTATTCCACTTGGTACAGTAATTATTGCTTACTTTGCATGTTGGTTGTTTTGGTTAAATCAACAAGCAAAAGAAACAATTTCGATTATTGCAGTGATGATGGTTTGTACTGTGCTTATTCATGCCATGTTGGAGTTTCCGCAGCGTTATGCTTATTTCTTGCTGACTTGTGGCTTTTTATTAGGTGTAATTCAAGCACAGATTCCTATACTAAAAGGCTTTGTACTAAGTAAACAACTTCTGCGTTTAATATGGTGCGTCAGCTTAATACTTATGATCGCAATTTGGCGCGACTACAATGTTTATGTCATGAACAGTAATTTACTATTTAAAAATAAGCAGCCAAATGCTGAGCTTATGGGAAGTGACCAGATTTTTGTACTAACCCAATTCGAGCAGCGTTTAAAATGGATTGTACTCAATCCTAATGTAACTTTATCTGAAGCAGAATTAGTTCAATGGGGAAATTTTGTGAAGAACAAAGCAACCCCTTATAATTTGCGTAAATATGCTCAGTTACTTGCTTACAATGGAAAAGTAGATCAAGCAGAGCAACAAATATTTATTTTGCAGCACCTTTATAGACAGCAAATAACACTGTCAGAATTAATAAAAGATAAATAAAAAAATCCCCTTGTACTCAAGGGGATTTTTTTATGAAAAATTACATTTGACTCTGAATATAATTTTCAATACCAACGCTACCGATGAGATCAATTTGAGTATCTAGCCAATCCCAATATTCTTCTTCTTTTTCCAGAATCTCTTGAACAAGATCACGAGTTACATAATCTTGTTCTGTTTCAGCTAAAGCGACTGCTTTTTGAATGGCTTCAATGTTTTCTTTCACTTTGCGAATATCACATTGCAGAACTTCTTCTGTATGTTGACCGATATATAATTTACCCAGATGTTGAAGATTCGGAAGGCCTTCTAAAAATAGAATACGTTCAATAATTTTATCTGCATGCTTCATTTGACGAATTGATTCTTTATATTCAGCAGAACCGAGTTGTTCAATTCCCCAGTCATTAAACATGCGAGAGTGTAAAAAGTATTGGTTAATTGCAGTTAAATGATGATACAGCACTTGGTTAAGCTGATTAATCACATCACGATTGCCTTTCATTGTAGCTACTCCAAAACAATTTCTGCCTTAATCCAATTAAGGCAATCTATGAATTCATTTTAGTGAACAATCATGGATATGGCGAGTAATTTATAGAACAGCAAATGAAAATCGCAATCAAAAACAACACAATATTGGTAAAGGTGAATCTCCTTCCAAAAAAAACCGCTTGAATGAGGAACAATTAACGTTCCGCAAAAAGCGGTGGAGGAGTCAATAATTTACTGTTAAATACTAATTTTTATTATGCGGCTACAGAAATGCGTGCAGCAATTTCTGCTAATTCTTCACTAATAATAGCACGTGCTTCTGGTGCACAGCGTCCACAGCAAGTACCAAGATCAAGCAAATCGCGAATTTCACGATAGCTTTCAGCGCCATTTTCAATAGCGTCTTTAATATCCTGATCGGTAATGCCACGACACAAGCAAACGTACATGGGAGTGATCCCCAAATATAAATGCGATAATTGATATTATTGATAATTATTATCGTTTGTCAATGAAATTCATTTAAAATCTCATTTATCTTTATTGGGATTTTGGATAAAAAAATACCACCTAAGCGGAAATCTAATAATTGTTCAGATTTCTAAGCGTGGCGGTATCTAATTTTAGAGCTAAATATTTAAGGATTGATCTGTAGTTAAAGTTTTATCTTATTGATTAATAATTACAATTCCGTCCATTTCTACTAATGCACCTTTAGGTAAGCTTGCTACCCCAAGTGCTGCACGAGCTGGGTATGGCTGAGCAAAATATTCGCCCATAATTTGGTTTACAAGCTGGAAATTAGATAAATCAGTAAGGAAAATATTGAGCTTTGCAATATCTGCAAGTGAGCCACCTGCAGCTTCACATACTGCTTTTAGGTTATCAAATACACGGCGGATTTGAGCTTCAATACCGTCTACAAGTTCCATACTGTAAGGGTCTAAACCAATTTGCCCAGATAGATATAGTGTGTTACCTACTAAAATGGCTTGAGAATATGTGCCAATAGCAGCAGGGGCATTTTCAGTATGAATGACTTGGCGGGACATTTGGTTCTCCTTGATTAAATCTTTTTCCATCATAATCGATGATACGTTTTGACAAAAGTATCATCGATTTAATTGATTATGTGCTTCTGGAAAGTTAGATTTTAGTAAAGTAGAACAAATTTTAGCTGACTTTGGAAATTTCCGCTTGTGGGGCAGGGGCATCTAAACGTTCAATACGTGGGAACCCATAGTGCATGCGTAAATCACGAATAACTTTTGCAATGTGCTTACGATTATTCACCACGATGTTCACAAAAGTCCGCTGCTCATTGGAGTGTACCATTTCTACCCCTGCATTATTTTTACGACATTGATAGATGAGGTCTGATACCTGCTCATCATTCATTGCCATATAAATCGCAAGGTAGGCAGTAAAACGTACATCATCTACGTCATCTGCTTTCCATTGAAGCGGCATAATATTTTCTGGATGCAAATGTTGTTCGTGAAGTAAATTATGACAACGAATACGGTGCACAATTAATCCGCGGCGCGTTAAATGACCCTGAATGAGATCGCCTAAAACTGGATTACAGCAATGAGCATATTTAACATCGATGCCTTCAGTACCCTGAATTAAACGGTCTGAATTTTCTACTTGTGGATGTTTGTCATTTGCAAACAAATGGTTGGCTACGAGTTGAGGAAGTAAGTCTCCAACTGCGATTTGCTCAAATAATGCATCTTTATTATCAATATGACGCCATTGTAAGAGGTCTAGCCAATCTGCTTCTGAAAGATCATTGATTGAACGGTTAAAGAGTTTCAGTGCTCGTGAAAGTGCTTGTGCACCCACTAAACGTTGTTCTTCAATATCTTGATCTTTAAGTACATGCTGTAATGCACGACGCGCTTTTTGCGTATTAATAAAGCTTAGCCAGTCTGGGTTTGGTGTCGCTAAAACATCCGTAATAATCTCGATAACCTGACCACTAACTAATGGTGTAGAGAGTGGTTTAATCTCTCCATCAACTTTTGCGCCTACTGCATGGTTACCCAAGAAAAGACTTGCTGAATAGGCGAAGTCCACTACTGTTGCGCCTTGTGGTAATTCATGTAATTGGCCATGTGGGGTATAGACCCAAATTTTTTCTTGATGTAAGTAGTCTAATAAATCGTTAAAAGTTGTTTTAGCGCATTCACCATCAATGAGTGTATTTAGGTTTTGCATTGATGCCTGAATGGCAGAACGACAAGTTTGCGGGGCATTTTCACCTAATACCACACCAAAACGTGCAGCTTTACGCATGAGCTCAGTTTGGACAGTGAGCGATAATGTAGTTTTCTCGCCTTTAAGCTTGATCAATAAAGACTGATTACCACCAGGCAATGGACGACGGATATGATCTTGATATTGGATGACTTGGAAATTTTCTTTTAATGCTGCAAATAAACGGTCGCAGTCGGCAATAGACTGTAAAACGATTTCAAAAGCATGGCTATGAGTAAGCTCTTGCAAATCCATCTCGTTTTTAACGAAGTGGCGTAATAATTCAATATTATTATTTTTCTTTTTAATACGGCCTTGGATATGATAATTGTGCAGAAGCTCTGCAAGATTTTGCTCCCAGATACTTTGGTATTTACATCGTTCTGGTTTGGTTTGGAGTAAAGCATTCTGGACGTTATCAAACATGTCTAAATCTAGATTTTGATAACATAAGTTTTCAAGATTATCAGCCATTTCATTCATGCCGACTAATCTTGCCATGGGTACAAAAATATCAAAAGTTTCTTGCGCGATACGAGCACGTTTATCGGGACGTAAAGCACCCAACGTTGTCATATTATGATAGCGATCGGCTAGTTTAATAATAATGACACGCGGATCTTGTAACGTTGCTTGCAAAATTTTTCTGAAAGACGCAGCTTTATTATATTCTTTGTCGCTTGATTGGCTTAACTTAGTTACACCATCAACGAGCTCTGCAACAGTTTGTCCGAATCGCTCAATAATATCTTCTTTGGTATATTGAGTATCTTCAATGACATCATGTAAAAGCGCTGCCATTAAAGTTTCAGGGTCCAGTCGCATATTAGCTAAAATACAGCTAACAGCAATTGGATGCAGAATATAGGGTTCGCCACTTTTACGTGTAATACCAGTGTGTGCCAGATCTCCAAAATCACAGGCAGCAAGCACTTTCTCGACCTCGCTTACTGATAAGTAAGGTTCGATAATTAATTTGAGCTGTTGCTTGGCTTGGCTGACCTCTTCGCCTGGCATAGACCACCCTTTTTCTGTTGCTTAAAAAACTAAATCTATCTACTTCTTAATGAAAAGCATATTGCGGAACTTGTCAATTTTTTCATTTGAAAAAGTGTATTTTTTTTCAATGAAAATAATTGCTTTTGCCAATATGTTTTAAATATGAAGAAGCCAAATAAAAAACCATCGCAAAGAAACGATGGTTTTTTATAGAAACAGGAGTAATTAGAAAGAAAAACCTTCTAAATTTAAGCTGTTTGTAGAAAGGGCAAGATCAAGACTAGAAGTTTGGTAATCTTGCTCACGTTGTTTAAGAATTTCTTTCGTTACGTGACCTACAGCGATTTCACGTAAAGCAACAACTGTTGGTTTGTCGTTATCCCATTCTACAGTTGGCTCCATGCCTTGACGTGCCAATTGACGAGCACGTTTACTTGCAACGAGCACAAGCTCAAAACGGTTGTCTACATGATCTAAACAATCTTCAACGGTGACGCGTGCCATAAAAGTTCTCGTTTTGGAATGGTAAATTTGAACAGACTAAATAGTATAAAAGGCTTTCGTTCTAGACTCAAGTTATTCCTGTTTTGGTTGAGGAGTAATCAAGTCTTGAATTAAGGTTTGGTGTCTTTTTGCTTGCTGAGATAGCACTAAACGGTTCGCTGTGATCACAGCTTCAAGCTCATGTAAGGCTTTATTAAAATCATCATTAATAATGATGTAGTCAAAGTTCGTATAATGCTGCATATCTTCAACAGCGCAGCTTAAACGATGTTCAATAACTTCAACAGAATCTGTACCACGGTTAGATAAACGCTGACGTAAATCGAATTGAGTAGGCGGTAAAATAAAGATTTGTTTAGATTCAGGAAACAGCTTACGTACTTGCTCTGCACCTTGCCAATCAATTTCAAGCAAGACATCATGTCCTTGAGCTAACTGTTGTTTTACAGTTGCTTGCGAAGTGCCATAGTAGTTACCAAATACTTCAGCGTATTCAATAAATCCACCTTGGTCTACTTGGTCTAAAAAGTCATCTTTTGTTGTGAAATGATAGTGAACACCATCTAATTCACCTGGTCGTTGACCTCGGGTAGTATGCGAAACTGAAACATGTAAATTGCTTACACGGTCAAGTAGGGCTTTCACCAAAGATGTTTTGCCCGTTCCTGATGCAGCAGAAACGACAAACAATAGACCCGACATGATATTTTTCCTGATATGATAAAATATCTTCGCTATTGTAGTGTACCGTGCGTTTAAACTGAATAGTTTTAACTGCAAATATTTACGAGAAATTCCCCTGTTTTATTAATTTTGAGGCTGTTATGGAAATTGTGTTAGCTAATCCGCGTGGTTTTTGTGCCGGTGTTGATCGAGCCATAGCAATCGTCAATCGGGCTTTGGAATGTTTTAATCCTCCTATTTATGTGCGTCATGAAGTTGTCCATAACAAATTTGTGGTAGATGACTTACGTCAAAGAGGGGCGGTTTTCGTTGATGAACTAGATCAAGTACCAGATGATTCGATTGTCATTTTTAGTGCGCACGGGGTTTCAAAAGCAGTTCAGCAAGAAGCAGAGCGTCGAGGTCTAAAAGTTTTTGATGCGACTTGTCCGCTTGTTACTAAAGTACATATTGAAGTAACTAAATATGCTCGTGAAGGAACTGAAGCGATTTTAATTGGTCATGAAGGGCATCCAGAAGTTGAAGGAACTATGGGGCAATATGACAAATTAAAAGGCGGTGATATTTATTTGGTTGAAGATGAAGCTGATGTGGCAGCACTTGAAGTCAGACATCCAGAAAAATTGGCTTTTGTTACTCAAACAACTTTATCTATTGATGATACAGCGAAAGTTATTGATGCCTTGCGTGCGAAGTTCCCTAAAATTCAAGGGCCGCGCAAAGATGATATTTGTTATGCAACTCAAAACAGACAAGATGCAGTACGTGACTTAGCTGAAAAATGTGATGTCGTACTGGTTGTTGGTTCACCTAATTCATCAAATTCGAACCGTTTACGCGAGCTTGCTGAACGCATGGGTAAAGCCGCTTATCTTGTGGATAACGCCGATCAGCTTGAACAATCATGGTTCAATGAAACTTGTAAAATTGGTGTAACAGCTGGTGCCTCGGCTCCAGAAATTTTAATTAAGCAAGTCATTCAACGGTTACAAGATTGGGGAGCCCAAGCGCCTAAAGAGTTAGAAGGACGTGAAGAAAATATTACTTTTAGTCTTCCTAAAGAATTACGTATTCATGTAACACAAGCATAAAATGTGACTTATTTAACATACTGATTTTAAAAAGTTAAACAGATAATTGTGATATGACAGTTATCTGTTTTTTTATACCCTTTATCTGGTTTGTATTCGTTTTGTAAAAGTAAAACGTAAAATTTATATAGAAATAAAATTTTTAAATTCATTTGGGGTTATGGGGATGAGGGGGATTATTCCGCAAGAAGGGTTCACCTTAATTGAGCTCATGGTAACCATCGCAATAATGGCAATTATTGCAATGATGACGGCACCGTCTTTTACTAAAACAATTCGTAAAAATGAATTGATAGTTGATACCAGTAATTTTGTTAACTTACTGTCTGAGACTCGTTCAGAAGCTGTATTTAAACAAAGTAATCGAGTGTTGGCTTTAGATAGTAGCGTGACTGCCTTTTATAAAAAATGGATACCTTCTAGCCGCGTTGAGAAATACAGTGGTGTTACAAGTGTTACTTATAACCGCCAAGGGCAATCCACGGCAACTGGGAATTTATGTTTTGTATTCCGGCATACTTTAGATAACACTTTAATATCTTATGTTTATGTACAAAAAGATGGCATCGTTTTTTACGATAAATCGGCAACCAGCTGTCCAAATTAATTGGGGAAAGAATAATGATAACTTCTCAAAAAGGTGCTGGTTTAATGGAAGTGCTTGTTGCACTACTTTTATTGAGTGTTGCTGTACTTGGTTTTATTGCTTTACAAATACGAGCAGTTGCAGCAAGTACTGAAGCAGGTCAGAACATTCAAGCAACCAATATTGCCCGAGATTTGGCAGAGCGTATACGTGTAAACCGAGGTGGTTTGAGTAAGTATGCAGAGATTGGTGCAAGTGACGTATTGCCAACTTGTTCTACAGGGGAGTGTGATGCTGATCAGATGGCAAAATACGATTATGCCCAAGTCAAACAACGTGCTACAGATTTAGGTATGAGTCTTTCAATATTAAATTGTAAAGGTTTTTCATCACAACGAACTCGTCAATGTATATATGTAGCATGGGGTGGTACAACAGCTACAGATGGTAATGGTAGTCCGAATTGTACTAATGGTACCGCCTATGTACCTGACGCAAAATGTATCATTATGGAGGTTTATAACTATGATTAAACCTCAACAAGCTTTTACTTTGATTGAACTTATGATCGCTTTGGCGCTTGGTTTACTAATTGTCGCTGCAGGGCTTGCCGTTTTTTTAAGTAGTCAGCGTTCATTGGGACTACAAAGTAGCTTAGGAGGCTTACAGCAAAATGCCAATTTTGGACTTTCATCTTTAACACATGATTTACGACATGCCAATTTGAATACCCCATCCAATCAATATATAAACAATAAAATGGTTGGTTCAGGTATTGTTTTCGCTAAAGAAAATTTCCCTTCAACGTTGCAAAATATTACTGATTTAGAAACTAAATTTGTGTCCTTACAGGATAAGGATACTGACAATACTTCTGGGAAAAGTGATCAATTAACCATCCAGTTTGTACCTGCTACAAATGAAATTATAGATTGTGAGGGGGATACGATTACCGATGCACAGTCTAAAACTATAGTCCAACGTTACTTCCTAAAAGAGATTAATAAACCTACAGGTGAGCCAGTTTCTTATTCATTGGCCTGTGATGCAGGATGGTACGCTACTGACGATACCGCAATTACTGGTCTAGATAATAACGCACAACAAATTATGCAATATATTGATGCTTTTAAAGTGCGATTAGGTGTTAAAAATTTAGTAAATAATAAGTTGCGTTATATGACATTGAATGAATATAAAGCAGCTATGGGGAATAGTGTGACTGATCCCAAAAATTATTTACAAGTGGTTTCAGTTGAAATTGGGGTGTTAGCGCGTTCAACTGGAAAAATTGGTTCTGATTCAAATTTAAATACCCAAAAAACATTTAACTTGGCAGGACAGACTGTGACATTAAATGGAACAGATGCAGTTAATCAAAAATATTTACGACAGGCTGTAAGTCAAGTGGTGGCATTAAGAAACACATTGGGGGCCTCATGAGCAGAAAGCAGCACGGTGCAACACTCATTGTTGTTCTTATTATTTTAATTATGGTGACTTTATTAGGCACTCTTGCGATTAAATCAGGCATCTTAGGCTTAAAAATTGCGACTAATAGTCAAGTAAATGCTTTGTTGCTCGAAAACTCTGACGCAGCATTATTTAATATTGAGAATCCAGCAAAGATTGAACAGCAATTAGCTTTAAATGGCATGTTTGCCTATTTTAACTCGGCAGATAATGCACAAGATGAGTTGGTATTTTGTTATAAGGCATCAGAAGATACATTTTTTAGTTTACAAAAAGCAAGTGCGATTACTTCTGATGGTGGTACAACGAAAATTGGTGTGGACGGTTTTTGTAAGTCCAATTGGTTTGCAACAGGTCGTTCAGCTGTTTTATCTCAAATTTATTTAACCCGTGCACCAACTACAGCAACTCCTTTTGGAAATGTGCCTTTAGGTACGAGCCAAGGGCAAAGTAGTATTCCTAGTATTTCGAATAATATTGGAGCTACTGTGATTTCAGTGTTGCCAAGTTTTTCTGGAGCGAGTAGCTCACAAATAGAAAATTGCTTTAAACAACGCGCTTCTTTGGTAGGTGCTTGTTTTGATAGGTTGAATATACCTTATAACATGCAGCATGCAGATTATACCGTTGGTGGTTCACCACAGTTGGCATCGTAATGTGGAAAGATTGGGGATTGAAAAAAATGATGAATTTAAAAAAAAGAAAATTGCTTTCTGTGATGGTGTCAACTTTAATGGCGTGTAGTAGCATATCGGTATTCGCCAGTGATATTGATATTTATAAGATACCTCGCGCAAGTAAAATTACTCTATTTCTGATGTTTGATACTTCAGGAAGTATGGGATGGGGAGATAACTATACTGATCTAAATAGTAGAAATTCTGCTAGTAGTCTCTATCAAGATTACAATATTTGTCCATGGAGTAATACAGGGACTTCTCGTTATCCTAATTATGTTTCTGATGTGAATGTTGAAAGTAAAACTTATCAAGTAAGGGGGGGGACGCAAAAAACTTATAACGTTAATTACTGTAATGTATCTAATACAACTTACAATAATTTAGCTACTTTATATAAAAATCGAATTTTAAATGAATGTGTTAAAACTAGCTCAACTTCTGATAGTTATAGATGTTATGACCGTTTATCTCGTTTAAAGATTGCATTAACTCAAATTCTGAGTAGTGATGAGCTTCCTGATACAACACGGATAGGTCTGGGGCAGTTTTCTAGCCCAACAAGTACATCTACATATTCGCATGATGGAAAAAGTGGGCGTGTAATTTATCCGGTTGTAGCATTAACTCAAGCAAATAGAGAAAAGCTGATTGATATAGTAACGGGATTAAGTGCTTATAATGGAACTCCTTCTGCCGCTGCTTATGGAGAAGCTGGGGCATATTTTTTAGGTGCTAATACTTATGGGCTAACAAATAGTGGTTATAGCTATTCTGTAACTACTGCAAAAAATAATAATAATGGATATATAGCACCATTAAGTGCCTCGGAAAGAGCGGATACTTGTAATGGGCAAGGAATTTATTTTTTAACAGATGGTGTTGCTAATAATTCTACCAGTAGTTACACATCTGCAATTATGAATAAATCTATTCCGCTGTCAGGTACTGGATTAAGTGGAGGAGGAAGTGATGCTGGTTGGGCTGAAATAGGAAAGTTTTCTAAATTACTTAGAGGTACAAACTATAATATTAAAACTGCGGTAGTGGGTTTCGGGAGCGATTTCCCCAATAGTTCAACTTATGTTAAAGATTTACCAGTTGATATTCTAGATCAGGATGGCGATGTAGTTGAATCAGTTAATCGTCGTTTTTATGACTGTTCGGCTTTACCTGATGGAGATATTAAAAATACATGTAACTGGGGAGCAAAACCACATGCTCAATTGTCAAGTAGTGTAGGTGGGTTTGGTAATGGCGGATTTTATTCTGCACAATCAACACAGGATGTGATTAATAGTATCAAATATTTTGTGGATGATATTCGCCCTCGGTTTAAACCTGTTCTTACTGGATCGCCAACCTTACCTCAAGATGCATTAAATTCATTGCGTATTCAGCCTTATGCTTATTATGCCTCTTTTACACCAAAACCTCAGGATCCTACTCAGCTTTGGGTTGGAAATATGAATAAGTATAATGTCAAAAGTGGTCAATTGTACGCAAAAGATAAATCGACAAAACTATTTAATACAGATGGGTCATTGAACCAGGCTGCCATAGGTATGTGGGATGGTGGTGTAACTCAGCAACTACCATTAGGTACACATTTAAATACAGATAATATTCGAGTTGAAGATAGAACGCTTTATACCAACCGAGAAATTAAAGGGAATGCAGCACCTTATACTGCTACTGAAAGTGATTCACTCAATAAAGTAAGTTTGCAGAACTTATTTGCAATAGATCCAAGTGGTTCTGCATCATTTCAAAATGATCCTGCTAAAAACTATTGGTTAAATTTACTGGGATATAATATTGGTGAAAATGAAACGGTAACTTTAGATGATGTGATAAAGAAACCTGAACTTCGTCAAGTCGGTGCAATAATGCATTCAACCCCAATTCTCTTGACACAAGAGGGTAAAATTACGATATCAGGTGGGCAATTAGATACTACAAATCGCAAAGACTATTTACTGTTTGGTAGTACCCAAGGTCTATTACATATTGTTGATGCAGAAACTGGAAAAGAAACTTTTGCTTTTGTACCAAATGAAATTATGCAAAAACAATCTAAAGCATTTTTAAGTGAGACTTCTAGTGCAGGAGGTAGTAGTCTTTTATTTTATGGTATAGATGCTCCTTGGAGTGCTTATACGCAGTATGTGGCTAAAACCGATGGTACATTGACGGTAAAAAATTCAGGACGTACTGTAACAGATAGTACGAGCGGTAAAGACATTGCTTTAAAAGGATTGCAATGGGTTTACGGCGGTTTGCGTATGGGAGGGCGTAGTTATTACGCGTTAGATTTAACGGATATAACGAGTCCTACGCTTAAGTTTCATATTAATCCAGCTGGTGCAGATAATACGGATGGAACATTAAATACAGCTAAGGCACTAAGCTATATGGGACAAAGCTGGTCAAAACCAACATTGGCTTACGTCAAATTTGGAGGTCAGAAGAAATTAGTGATGTTTGTGGGGGGGGGCTATGATGAGGGTTATGAAGACCCAGCCTATGAACAGACTAATAAGAAAGGTTCTGGTGTCTATATGTTTGATGCCAACAATGGTAATTTGCTCTGGTGGTCAAGTGCAAATGCTACAGAAAATAAAGGCGCAGACGCATATACTCAGAATAATGATTTAAAATACAGCGTAGTCAGTCAAATTAATGCTGTTGATCGTGATAGTGATGGTTTGGTTGATCATTTGTATTTTGGAGATTTAGGAGGTCAAGTTTTTCGTATTGATTTTAATAATGAATCTACTGATAAAACAGATTTTGCAAAACATGTGGTAAGAATATTTAATCAGCATGATAGCGCTGGAATGGGTGCTAGTCCACGTTTCTATGAAATGCCAAGTTTTTCTGTTTCTAGGGATGGAAATGGTTCCATAGTGGGTGTAGTTGCCCTGAGTTCAGGTAATCGTAGTTCACCCTTATCAGGTGTAACTGGTACAAATAATCTGACTCCGTCAACCAGTGCGAGTGATGGCGTATTTGTTCTTTTTGACAAGGATGTGGCGAACGCGAATTTATATAGTTTGGCTGATGCTGATTTAAAAACAAAGGATATTGCTCTTGCTTCTTTAAATGCATATTTTACTGATAAATTTACTAGTGATGCATATAAAAATGGAGTGGATATCGCGACAAAAAATGGTTGGAAATATACTTATTCAAATAGTGCAGGTGTATATAAAGGCATGAACGGGCTTTATGCCTTAGATGGTATGCTCTATGTCAATGTGTTTTATCGTGATGGCAACGGGATAAATGGTTCTTGTGGTGGTGGAGTGAAAGGTAATTCAAAGCTTTATCAATTTTGCTTGCCAACTGGAAAATGTGATTTTTATGGTAGTACTACAACGCAACCAAATAATACTGATTTAGGTGCTGGTATTTTGGGAACAGGACTAGGAGACTATTCGGGTAATACTACGGGTAATAAACTGATAAAAAATGTAGTTTCAACTGATCTTGATTGTACAAAAGCAGCCAATAAAAACTTACCAGAATGTCAAGTATTTAGTACGGCAGTAAAATTGCAACATTTGCGCTGGTATGAAGCTCGTTAAGAGGTGGAAAAATGTTGAAGCAAAAGGCATTTACCTTAATTGAGTTGATGATCACACTTATAGTAATCGCAGTTTTAGCTGCGATTACGTATCCCAATTATAGAAGATATATGGAAAAAAGAGACCTGGCTGTGGCACAACAGGAGGCGCAACATCTTGCTTCAGAACTAGAACGGTTTAAAGCCAAAAATTTTAGCTATAAAGGTTTTGATGCAAGTTATATTTATAATGCTGGAACGGTCACTCCTTATGAGGCAACCACTGGTAGTCTATTGTTGCCACTGGATGCTGCTACATCAACAACTGCAAAGTATACACTGACTTTATTAGATGCCACTCAACATTTACCTTTATCTATTTTAAAAGGCTCTGATGGTAACGAGACAACAGATTCTGCGAAAGTCCAGGGTTTAAACTGGGTTATTATTGTTGAACGGGCTAAGAATAGTAGTGGTGAACCTAAGCAAGCTAATAATTATGATTTACTTATAAACAGCGATGGTTTTCGTTGTATGACAAAAGTTAAAAATGTAGTCAGTGGATATACCGACTGTGGTAGCAATAGTGAGACATGGTAATGAAAAAATATGAAGGTTTTACCCTCATAGAGCTAATGATTGTGGTTGCTATTATTGCAATTTTGGCAGCAATTGCTTACCCCTCCTATACAAAGTATAGAATTCGGACGAATCGTGCGGATGTGCAAAGTGAAATGATGCAAACAGCGCAACGTCTACAAAGTTACTATGTGATTAATCATAATTATACTAGTGCTACACTCAATAATGGTTTAACTACTAAAGATTATCCAGCATCCAATCCAATTTATACTATTGCACTAGTCACAAACTCTCAAACATGGACGCTTACTGCAACTCCTAAAACAACTACGATTCAAGCTGGAAATGGGACTGTACTTTTGAATAGTGACGGGCAGAAATGTTGGACTAAAGGTCAGTCTTGTACAACTTCAACCACTTCCAATTGGGATGGACGCTAATTTAAATTCAAAACTGCGGATAACTCAAAATTTAATCTTTCTTTCAGGGTGAAAATCACGTAGAATGTCGCCCTCTATGAAAGGGGTTTGAAGTGTTGCCGATGGTCGGCGCAGGGATAATCCGTAAGAATTATAAGGCTTTTATCATGGTTGTTATTCGTTTAGCACGTGGCGGCGCAAAAAAACGTCCATTCTATCAAATCGTTGTGACTGATAGCCGCAATGCACGTGATGGTCGTTTCATCGAGCGTATCGGTTTCTTTAACCCAACTGCACAAGGTCAAGCAGAAAAACTTCGTTTAGATGCAGACCGTTTTGCTCACTGGGTTTCTCAAGGTGCTCAACCTTCAGAACGTGTTGCTTCTTTAGCTGCTCAAGCTAAAAAAGCTACTGCATAATTTTTTGTAGTAGGTAGCCCATGACACCAACACAGAATGTTCCCGAAGATCGTATTCAGATTGGACAGTTACGTTCAGCTTATGGATTGAATGGGTGGCTCTGGGTGTATTCCAATACAGAACCTATGAGCAACATGTTTGACTACTTGCCTTGGTACATTGAGACCAAGGCCGGTTGGCAAACAATAGATGTAAAACGTTGGAAACCACATGGCAAAGGCCTAGTTGTCGCTTTAAAAGGTGTGAGTGATCGCACTGGTGCGGAAAGCTTGGTTGGCGCTAATATCTGGATTGCTAAATCTCAACTGCCAAAAGCAGATGTAGATGAGTACTACTGGTCAGATTTAAAAGGCTTAACAGTGTTAGGACTTGATGATGATGAACAGGAAGTTAACTTAGGGCAAATTCATGAGTTGTTTGAAACTGGAGCTAATGACGTGATGGTTGTACGCGCTACACCAGACAGCATTGATTCAGAAGAACGCATGATTCCTTGGCATAAAGATGTGGTACAACGCGTTGATCTTGAAGCTGGTCGCATTTACGTCAATTGGGGCGTAGATTATTAGTCCTTTTTAGAGGATTAACGCAGCAGGAAAATAGAGGAGTCTGCGGTGTTTTTTGCAGTCATTACGCTTTTTCCTGAAATGTTTGAAGCGATTACAGCCTACGGGATTAGCGGGCGCGCAGCAAAACGTGACATTGTGCAAGTAACTTGTATTAATCCACGTGATTTTGCTGAAGGGAGTTACCGAAGAGTGGATGAACGTCCATTTGGTGGTGGTCCTGGTATGGTAATGATGGCTGAGCCGCTGGCAAAAGCAATTAACCATGCCAAACAACTTGCTTCGCAAGCAGGGTGTGTTCATGTACCTGTGGTGTATATGTCTCCACAAGGCAAAACTTTAAATGAACAGGCAGTACAGCAGTTTGTTGATTATGACGGCTTAATTGTATTGTGTGGGCGTTATGAAGGTGTCGATGAACGTTTAATCCAGCATTATGTTGATCAGGAATGGTCAATTGGGGATTATGTTTTATCTGGCGGTGAACTACCTGCCATGGTGTTGCTTGATAGTATTATTCGCCGTTTGCCGAATGTAATGTCAGATGAGCAATCAGCGATACAGGATTCTTTTGTAGATGGTCTTCTAGATTGTCCGCAATATACTAAGCCAGACCAGTTTGAAGGGTTGGATGTTCCTGAAATTTTAAAGTCAGGGCATCATGCCAACATTGAAAAATGGCGCTTTTTGCAGCGATATCAACGAACTTTAGAACGCCGACCAGAGTTGGTAGAAAAAGTAGAGTTGACTAAGCAGCAGAAGAAATGGCTAAAAGATACATAAGAGAATGGTGGTAATTCTTAATCACTATTCTCTGGAACGAAAGTTCTACAACAAGACGAGAAGCAATGCTTCGAGTTAGAATCATAGGTCTATTTTACTTTATAGATTTATGTGTACTTAAGGCTCTTTACGGTTGTCGTAAAGGGAAAGTTAAACGGGTTGATATGCGCTTTAGCCTCTATCCCCAGCGGAAAATCAGACCTCTTCTGACTCCGCACATATGGAGATTCCCACAATGAGTGGTAAACATCCTTTAGTTCAAGCTGTTGAAAATGCACAGTTAAAAACTGACCTTCCTGAATTTGCTCCTGGTGATACAGTAGTTGTTCAAGTTAAAGTAAAAGAAGGTGACCGTGAACGTCTTCAGGCATTTGAAGGTGTTGTAATCGCTAAGAAAAACCGTGGTTTGAACTCTGCGTTCACAGTACGTAAAATTTCTAGCGGTGTTGGTGTTGAGCGTGTATTCCAAACTCACTCACCAGTTGTTGCTAAAATCGAAGTGAAACGTCGTGGTGACGTTCGTCGTGCTAAACTTTACTACCTCCGTGACTTGTCTGGTAAAGCTGCACGTATTCGTGAAAAATTACCAGCTCGTAAAGCGTAAGCTTATACCGAGTAAAAAAATGCGCCTTTTGGCGCATTTTTTTGTTTAAAAATTATAGTCCTTGAAGTTTTAAACGATTCGCATGTTGGCGGTAAACCGAAACAGGGTCTGCTGCAAAAATAGAACGTATCCCCATGATTTGATTGACTTCATCTAAATGATTCCAGTTGTAATCATCACGAATAGTTTTACCAAATTTAGCGCTACATCTAGAAACCAGTCCATCATTATCCCCAAATGGGTCGACAACCAGACTACTTCCTGTTAATGCAATATCAAAAGGATCTAATGGGTTGGTTAGTGCCTTATTGCCAGAGAAGGAATACATATAAATGCCTTTCTCTTGATAAGCACCTTCACCACAAGAAGTAGTAGGAACACCCATAGGAAATTGTGCATTAAACTGCGCTGAGCCTTGAGTTGATAGGCTATGAGCACCCGCTAAAGAGTCATGCGGATAACTGGTTGAGTCTAGGCCCTCTGCCCAAGTAATCGCTGCTGAAAACCAGTTTACTAATGTTGCCAGTCCCGACAGAGGAGTACCCTCAACGTTCAGGATGACATCTGCCATTGGAGATCCTTTATGAGGTGCTCCGATAGTAGTAAGTGAAGCAACTTTCTCTGGCATGATACCAGCGACATAGCGAACTGTTGGTCCCCCGTGACTATGTCCGATTAAGTTGACTTTAGGTTTTCCCGTAATAGCAATAATTTCTTCTACTTGTTGGGCAAGTTGTTCTCCGCGAACTTCGGTTGAGTTAAACGGTGAAACCCTTGTTGCCCAGACATTTCCTCCGTTACGCGCAAGGTCAGGAAGAATCTGATACCAATAATCAAGACCAAGCGTATCTGTCCCAACTCGGCTAAAACCGGCCATACCATGATTAAAAACCAATGGATATTTGGTTTGGGCATAATTCGAATAGACAAATGAGCTTTTTACTTGCTCGGCATTTGTGGCATGGGTTGCTGAAACACTCAGTCCTGAGAGCATTGCAGCACAGAAAAATATTAAGTTCCTTTTCATTTTTTACTCACTATTTTTATTTTGTATGAGCAGCAGCTTTTGCTGCTGGATAAGGTTCGGCTAACTTCAAAATAGAAAAGCCTAGTAGTTAAATGGTAGTTCACCTCCTTGATCATGGACTTTTTCAAAAGTTTGAAGACGAAGTTGTTCCTGTGATGAGTTAAATTGTTGTTGGCGGAGTTGTTGAATCGCTTGATTTTTAGCGCTATCGCTCATGTTGCTATGCAGGACTTCATCACGCTGATTTAAGTAGCC
Source organism: Acinetobacter sp. ABJ_C4_1 (assembly GCF_044538495.1). Taxonomy (NCBI): domain Bacteria; kingdom Pseudomonadati; phylum Pseudomonadota; class Gammaproteobacteria; order Moraxellales; family Moraxellaceae; genus Acinetobacter; species Acinetobacter sp. ABJ_C4_1. The sequence goes on from NZ_JBIUCQ010000004.1 coordinate 225,630, forward strand.
TGTAACTCGCTGTTGCCAAGCATTACGCTGTGTATCTAAAGTTTCTAATCTTTGCGTTGCCTCGGCTCCAACGAGAGCTGTACGCATTTGCCGAAGTTCCTCTGCTGAGCCATTACGCGCTTTAATTTGTTTGGTCAGGGTATGCAAATCATCAAGTTTTGATAGTTCTTGCAGGTTTTGTTTCCAATCTTGTGGTAATTGCTCAAACCGTTCTTTCAGTTTTTTAGCTTTTTCAATTTCACTTAAAGATGAATCTTCTAAAATTTTCATACGATCTAACGTGTAGTTCTGGTAGATATCTTCTGTCGAAAAGAGTCCTTCAATTTCAGAGGCAGAAAAGAAACGCTTTCTGATATCTTGAATTGAACTGAAGATCTTTTGAAAATAACTTTGATCTTGCTGTTTAGATTGAGGTGGTTGAATTTGTGCAAGTTGTTCGCGGTATTTTAAATAACGGGTCCACAAGTCAATAATCTGTGAGCGGGCTGGTTCTAAATACTGATCTTGTATAAATTTCTCAAAATGAGTTTTAACCTGTTGTAAATTGGATTCCCCATACTGCGTAATAAAATATTCAAAGCAGTCCCGAGTTTGACTATTTACAACTAAATGTTGAGAGCTATCAATTTTTAACTGGCAGTTAACTTGGGTATCTTGTTGACTTTGGCTTAAATAAGCATTTCCACTTAACGATGAGTTTGAAGTGGTTTGAGGAGTAGATGCTAAGCTTTTTGCCTCATCCTGATTGAGCCGAGGTGAAGTATTTTTTGAGTCTGGGCTTAGCCAATATACACATGCAATGAGGCTCAAAATAAAAAATCCGAGCACACACCACCATATCTTTTTCTGCATCCTTTGCATAAAGATATCTTCCTTAAGTTTTAATTTGTTGTTTTTTTACTCGATCATTAATGTGCCATAAAATAAGTGAAAAGGCACCTAAATATTATGAAAATATCTTGCTGAATTTGCTAACATGTCGGCACTTTTCTCTAGCTTTGTGTTCCAGTAAAAATGACGACAAAAAATCAAAAAATTTCTCGTCGCCATATCAGTGGTGTATTTCTATTAAATAAACCATTAGGGCTTAGTTCAAACGCCGCTTTGCAAAAAGTGCGTTGGCTGTATCGTGCCCAAAAGGCGGGTCATACTGGCGCATTAGATCCATTAGCGACCGGTTTACTTCCTATTTGTTTGGGAGAGGCGACCAAGTTTTCACATTATTTGCTGGACTCAACAAAGCGTTATCAAACGACTGTTCGATTGGGACAAACGACAACAACTGGCGATGTAGAAGGCGACATTTTACAAGAACGTTCTGTTCCTGTTCTTAGCCAAGAGCTTATTGAGCAAACTCTAGAAAAATTTAGAGGTGATATTCAACAAGTTCCACCGATGTATTCGGCATTAAAAAAAGAGGGTAAGCCATTATATGAGCTTGCTCGAAAAGGAATCGAGATTGAACGTGAAGCGCGTCCAGTTACGATTTATGCTTTAGAGCTTATTGAGTTTACCGAAAATAGTATCACTCTGGATGTAACCTGTTCTAAAGGAACATATATTCGTGTGTTAGGTGAAGATATTGGTGAAGCTCTTGGCTGTGGTGGTCATTTAACCATGCTTCACCGTATTCAAACTGGGCATTTTGAATTAATCCCAAGTTACACCATTGAATATTTAGAAAGCTTAACGGAAGAGCAAAGAGAAGCTTTGTTACTACCAGTGTACGCGCCAATTGATCATTTCTTAAAAATACAGGTTCCCGAAGGACGGGAAAAATATTTTTGCAATGGTTTAGAAAGCAATATTGATCATTCTGCAGAAGCAGAAGTGTTGGTTTTTTCGGGTGAGCGCTGTTTAGGTTTGGCTGAGATTACTGATAAAAAACGGTTGGTACCTAAGCGTATCTTAAATTTGTAGTAGATGTAGAGTATAGAGCATGGGCATGGAATGGGATGTTATCCTTAGTTTGATCTTTTTTGCGTTTACTGCGGGAGCAATTGATGCTGCTGTTGGTGGCGGTGGACTCATCCAGATTCCCGGTATCATGAGCACTTTTCCAACCATGCAGACTGCTACGGTGATTGGTACAAATAAGGTCTCATCCATTTTTGGTACTGCATCGGCTGCTTACACTTTTGCAAAAAGAGTGAAGTTGCAATGGAAGCTTCTGGCAGTCATTGCCATTTGTGCTTTGATTAGCTCATTTGCTGGTGCAGCATGTTTATCGCTTATTCCTCAATCTGTATTACGTCCTTTTGTGTTTGTAATGCTGATCGTAATAGCCATCTATACCTTGGTGAAAAAGAACTTTGGACAAGTTCATACTGAGCAAAAAATTACTACGAAAATGCTAGTGTTAGCAGGTATTGGTAGTTTGGCGATTGGTTTCTATGACGGTATTTTTGGACCGGGTACGGGTAGCTTCTTTATCTTTTTCTTTATCCGTTTTTTACAAGTCGACTTTTTACATGCTTCAGCATTGTCAAAAATCGGTAACTTCATGACTAACCTTGCGGCGTTGAGTTTTCTTATTCCGACTGGTCACGCTATTTTGCATATTGGTTTAATGATGGCGGCTGCAAACGTTATAGGCTCTATTGTTGGGGTGCGTACTGCGCTCAAATACGGTAGTGGTTTTGTTCGGATTATCTTTTTAATTTTAGTCAGTATTTTGATTTGCCGTTTAGGTTATCAAATTTTTGTGACGGGCTAAATTAAGTTTAAAAGTATGAGCTGACTCTCGCGGACAGTTCATACTTTTTATGTATCATTTAATATTAGAAATATAAAAATCATTACAGAAATTTACTAGAAAGAAAACTGTGTAAAAAATAGTCTCATTTTAAGCTACGTAAACAATATAAATTTCAACGTATCATAAACCTTGAAATAAAAAAGATTTTTTAGCTAAAAATGAGGAAGAGAATGAATATTTTCGAAGCATTAAGAGAAAGCCATGAAAATCAACGAAACCTTTCTGAACAATTAATCCAGACACATGGTTTAACCGAAGAACGAAAAGAACTATTTGATGCATTAAAAAATGAACTTTATGCCCATTCAGTTGCCGAAGATCGTTATTTATATATTCCTTTGATGTTTGATGATGTCGGTTTAGATATCACTCGCCATGCCTTAGCTGAACACCATGAAATGGATGAGTTGGTGGAGCAGCTCGAAAAAACCGATATGAGCAGCCCGAGCTGGTTAGCAACCGCCAAACAGTTAAGTGAGAAAGTCCATCATCATTTAAAAGAAGAAGAGCATAAGTTTTTTCAACAAGCTGGAAAAATTCTTAAAGACAGCGAAAAAGAGACACTCGGCAATAAATATTTAAAGGAATATAAAAAGTATAAAAAGCCGCAGTAAAGTAAACCTATGCAGCTTTTTTAGTACTTCTTAAAGTAACCCCAATAGAGGCTAGCATTACGCAAGCTAAAGCCATCCATTGCAGCATGCTGATTTCTTCATGAAGTAATAAGAAACCTGTTAATGCTGCTAATGCTGGTGCCAAACTCGTTAGAGTGCCATAAGTTAATTTATTGAGTTGTTTGAGTGCCATTAAGTCGAGTGCATAGGGAATTGCAGTCGCTAAAATAGCGATAAGTAGGGCTTTACCCCAGTACTGTGTTTCAAGTAATGCAGGAGCATTATGCCAAATTCCAATTGGCAATAAGGCAAGTGCGGATACACCGATCCCTATTGTTAAGGCGTGCATCCCTATATTTTGAGTTACAACTTTTTGCCCAAAATAAATATAGAAGGCCCAACACAGACCTGCACCTAGTGCACAGGCTGCACCTACGTAGGAAAAGTGATGCTGTGCTGAATCTTGCCAAGGTACCATCAGGGCAATACCTAACATAGCAAGTGCTACCCAAATATAGTCACTTTTTTGTTTGATAGACAGTAGAGCTAGACCTAATGGGCCAATGAACTCTAAGCCTACGGCAATCCCTTGAGGTAATTTTCCAAGAGACGTATAAAACAAAATATTCATTATCCCTAAAGATGCACAATACATTAATAAATCGCGCCATTTTAAATAGGGTAATCGAGACCAGATTTTCCATGAACGAAACATGAATGCAACAATAACGGTCGCAAAACTTAATCTTAAAATAGTAACGGTAAGTGGATCTAAAGCTGCAATAAGCTGTTTGGCAAATGAAGCACTGATTTGATATGAAACCATCGACAAAATCATATACAGCACAGCAATAATTGGAAGATTTTGCATGGAAATACCTTAGCGCTTCATTTGATATTTAAAAAAATAATAGTAGTCAATTATAGCCAATACTACGTTTCAGCCAGCAGATTTTATAGCGTTAACCTGCTGTTTTTTCACGTTGTTGGCGGGCTTTTTGGGTGGTTATGGTACAACCGATAGAAGCAGTAATAATGGTTGCAAGTGCCAACCATTGGTTCCATAACAGATATTCCCCTAGGAAAATAAAACCAGAAAGTGCCGCAACTGCGGGTTCTAGGCTCATCAATGTTCCAAAACTTAGAGGGGTTAAACTGCGTAGTGCTAACATTTCTAAAGAAAAGGGAAGTGCACTGGCCAAAATGGCTAAGCCAATAAAATAAAATAGATAAGGCAGTTCTATCACTTGACCAATCGAGCTTGAAAAAAAGGTAATGGGTAATAAGATGCATGCACCCACAGACATTCCTAAACACACAGTATGATTACCTGAAATACCAGAGGGTTTTTGTCCAGCAATAATATAAAGCGCCCAACAAGCACCCGCACTCATTGCAAATAGAACGCCAATCCAGTCTAGCCCATGAGCTTGATTAAAAGGAAATAATAAAATGAGTCCAACAATCGCAAAAGTGACCCAGACAAAATCATATTTTTGGCGTGCGTGGTACAGTGCCACACTTAAGGGACCAATAAATTCAAAGGCGACTGCAATACCAATAGGCAAACGTTCAAGAGATAAATAGAAAAGGGCATTCATGCCTGCAAGAGCAAAGCCATAAGCCAAAATCGCTTTCCATCGAACCTGACTAAAATTAATTCGCCAGATTTTAAAAATTAAAGCCAGAATACATGCTCCAATACATAAACGCATTGCAGACACTGTCAAAACGGGAAAGCTCTCAAACAAAATTTTAGCTAAAGATGCGCTACTTTGAACGCTTAACATGGCAAGAATAAGAAAACCCAAAGCATGTAGTTGAGATTTCTGGCTTAAAGTGGACATTTTATTATTAGATCAATTGGTATACTTTTCACATGATAATGTAAATGCCCATAAAAAAGCCACAGACATTGCTGTGGCTTTTAAATTTACAGTTCTTATTAGAACAATACGCGTACGCGAATTGTACCTTCAACTTCATGCAACATATCTAAAGCTTCGTGAGAAGCAGAAGCGTCAACGTCCATTACAAGGTAACCAATGTCACCTTTAGTCATGAGTGACTGACCAGAAATGTTAATGCCTTGTTCAGCAAACAAGTTGTTGATTTTAGACAATACACCCGGTACGTTTTTGTGGATGTGTAATAAACGGTGTTGACCAGCAGTTAATGGTAACGCGATTTCTGGGAAGTTAACCGCAGAAAGCGTCATACCCTTGTCAGAGTAAGCAACGAATTTCTCTGCTACTTCTAAACCGATGTTTGCTTGCGCTTCCATAGTTGAACCACCAACGTGAGGAGTTAAAATCACGTTGTCTAAGCCGCGAAGTGGAGATTGGAATTCTTCACCATTTGCTTTTGGTTCTTTCGGGAATACGTCAACCGCTGCACCAGCAATGTGACCAGACTTGATTGCATCAGCTAAATCTTCAATCACTACACATGTACCACGTGCAGCATTTAAGAAGATCGCGCCTTCTTTCATTTTCGCAAATTGTTCTTTAGTGAAGAAGTTACGTGTAGACGGAACATCTGGCACATGCAACGTTACAACATCTGCAGTTGCTAAAAGTTCATCTAAAGAACCAACTTGGCGAGCATTACCCATTGGTAACTTAGTTACTGCATCATAATAAATAACATGCATACCCATGCTTTCAGCAAGAACTGAAAGTTGAGAACCGATGGAACCGTAACCCACAATACCTAAAGTTTTGCCACGAGTTTCGAAAGAACCCACAGCAGATTTGTCCCAACCACCACGATGACAAGCCGCCGACTTTTCAGGAACACGGCGAAGAAGAAGAATTGTTTCAGCAAGTACAAGCTCTGCAACCGAACGCGTATTTGAATACGGTGCGTTGAATACAGGAATACCACGTGCCATCGCTGCTTTAAGATCAACTTGGTTTGTTCCGATACAGAAACAACCTACTGCGATCAATTTGTTTGCAGCTTCGAAAACTTCTTCAGTCAATTGGGTACGCGAACGAATACCAATAAAGTGAGCATCTTTAATTGCTTCTTTAAGTGCTTCGCCTTCAAGAGCAGTTTTACGATAGTCAATATTGGTGTAACCCGCAGCGTTTAAAGTATCGACTGCGTTTTGGTGAACGCCTTCTAACAAAAGGAAACGGATTTTATCTTTAGGTAGTGAAAGATGTTGGCTCATTACGGCTCCGCTACAAAGGCCAAATTTGGTGGCGGTATAATAACATATTGGGCGGTGCTATAGATATTTCGTTTATACCATCGCCTTATGGCAATTTTAGCTATGTCTAATCACTTCTGTTTATGGCTTGTCGAGTGTTTTAAAATATGCTTGGCAGATTAAAGAAGCATGTTTTTATCTGGAAGCCTTATAAAAACGCATTTATTCGCGTTAAACATGTTTTGTATTGACAGTATCTCTATTCTGAACTTTATCGCTTGTGCGGATACATGTAGAATATAGGAGTTCCTTGAACATTATGGCTTTGCTCAGGTGAAAACCTTGAAAATATGAAGTCATAGTCCCACCATAGTTTACTTCTTGCTAGGTCTGCAAACGATGAATGCTCCAGTCGCTTTAACACCTGAGTTACTCACCCAATTAACAGCAATCGTCGGTGAAAACCGTATTAAAACTGATGCTGATAGTCTCGAAAACTGGGGTAAAGATCATACCAAGCATTTTAATCCGAACCCATCGGTCATCGTTTTCCCATCGACCACTGAACAAGTTCAAGCTGTTGTGAAGCTTGCGAATCAGTTTAATGTTGCGATTACACCATCTGGCGGTCGTACTGGTCTCTCTGCAGGTGCGGTAGCAACCAATGGTGAAATTGTCATTAGCATGGACAAAATGAACCAGATTCTTGAGTTCTTCCCAGCAGACCGTATGGTACGTGTTCAAGCTGGTGTTGTGACTGAACAATTGCAGAATTATGCAGAAGAACAAGGTATGTATTACCCAGTGGACTTTGCGTCAGCAGGTTCTAGCCAGATTGGCGGGAATATCGGTACCAATGCTGGCGGTATTAAAGTAATTAAATACGGCATGACACGTAACTGGGTACTTGGTTTAACCGTTGTTACTGGTAAGGGTGATATTTTACGTTTAAACAAAGGCATGGTTAAAAATGCTACTGGTTATGCGCTACAGCATTTATTTATTGGTGGTGAAGGTACTTTAGGTTTAGTAACTGAAGCAGAAATTAAACTTGAGCGTCAACCACAAAACTTACAAGTTTTAGTTTTAGGTGTTCCTGATTTTGATGCAGTAATGCCTGTATTACATGCGTTCCAAAAAGATATCGACTTAACAGCATTTGAGTTCTTTGGTGAACTTGCAATGCAAAAAGTTTTAGACCACGGGCATGTACAACGTCCATTTGAAACTGAATGTCCGTTCTATGTATTGCTTGAGTTTGAAGCACCATATGAGCCGATTCTTGATAAAGCAATGGAAATTTTCGAGCATTGTATGGAACAAGGTTGGGTTCTTGATGGCGTAATGAGCCAGAGCCTTGACCAAGTAGAAAGCTTATGGCGTTTACGTGAAGATATTTCTGAATCAATCGCACCGTTTATCCCATACAAAAATGATATTTCAGTATTAATTACTCATGTACCTGCATTTATTCGTGAGATTGATGCGATTGTTCAAGAGAACTATCCTGATTTTGAAATTTGCTGGTTCGGTCATATCGGTGACGGTAACTTACACTTAAATATTTTAAAACCTGAAAACTTAACCAAAGATGAGTTCTTTGCGAAGTGTCAGGTGGTAAATAAATATGTGTTTGATACCGTGAAAAAATACGATGGTTCAATCTCTGCCGAGCATGGCGTAGGTATGACGAAAAAGCCATATTTGGAATATTCACGTTCAGCTGAAGAAATTGAATATATGAAAGCTTTGAAAAAAGTATTTGACCCGAAAGGTATTATGAACCCAGGCAAGTTATTTGATCTTTAATACTTGATTGAATAAAAGAATCTCTGTTAAAAGCGTATCGAAAGATGCGCTTTTTTATTAAAAGCTCTATTCCTTGTACGCTTTCCAACCCGTCAGAATATGATAAATCAACGGCAAAAGACTAAGAGCAAAAAAGAAACAAAGTCCAATGGCCCAAACAGGTAAATCCCTTGGATTACCTAAAAAGAAATAGGCAAAAATAGAATAAGACAACGTCGAAAACATCGCCATTGTTCCAAGTGGAAGCGTGACTTTAAAAATTAACGTGCTAGCAAATGTTTTGTAGGGTTCCATGTCGCGCTTTAGACTATAGGCAATAATCATGAGCAACACATAACCTAAAATAAACAGCATAAATAAAGCGGCTGCAAACAATAGAATTGTTCGCCAGCTCTTTTCTTGTGCGGTGTGATCACCAGATTCATAAACAACAGTAATATGTTCACCAACTATAGGTACATCACCAGAGCGAACTGAATTATCTAAAGTTAGAGTTCTGTTTTGATTATCTTTAAATTGAACCTGAGCAGTATGCATGAGTATTTTAGTTTTATATTTACGCCCATTTGAGTCGGTACGTTCAGTATCTACCCATTCAGAAGTATAACTCACTACAGTTGCATCGTAAGTTGGTTTGGTTACTAAGCCGTAGACTGCTTGAGAAACCCAATAAGTAAATGGGAAAAATAAAGCACTAATACTAAAAACCACGGCAAATAAATAAGCAAATTCAAACTTACTACTTTTACGATTTTTAGCTAAACGCTTGACCCAAAACTTGGTGAGTACAAATGACCAAATCATCAAAACTGCAACGACCACCAAGAAAACTTGTCCCGCATAAGTCAGTTGCATAACGATCCTATTTGTTATGTGTATTGGAAATTAATTTTATCAAACGATTGTCATTAAAGTTGAGTAAGCAAGAACAAATATTTAGTCTGTGAAAGAGTAGCCATCCTTAGAACTACATAGTTTCTACAGAGTAACCAACAAAGGCATAGCATCATAAAGCTATGCCTTTTGTTTTTGGTGATAAAGATGCAACGCTTATTTTTGATTCCAGTTCTTTGTGCTGGACTTATCACTGGTTGTGCGACGACCAGTAAATTAATTCCTTTTGTAGGTTCGGAAACCCCGATGCAACAAGTTCTTAAAGCTCAACCTGAGATCGTAAAAGAGCACAATAATACCTCAGTTCAGCAAGTATTTAACCGAGTAGAATCTCCAACAGTTTCCCGCATTACGGTCATTCAAACTGGTTTAATGGATGACTCTGTTTCTGCAATCCGAACAGAATATTCATTTAAATTGGTCGATGAAAAGTGGCAGTTGCAGAATAAGCAAAAGAGCTACCAATGTGCGCGAGGGAAGGGTTCCAGAGGATTCCAAACCCAGCTTTGCTCTTAAAAATAAAAAAGACGATAAATATATCGTCTTTTTTAATGCGTTAAATTATACGCCGCTTTCTAAAATTCTAATTTTGACATCAACGACATCGTCTTTAACGGCTGCATGATGGGCTTGCATATGCGGTGTAGCTAAATGAGCTTCAAGATGAGCTACACTTTCCCATTTTTCTAGCATGACAATCGTGTCAGGCTCTTGAGTCTGGAAGCTCGCATTTGATTTGTGGTCAACTAAAGGTTCATAACCATGGCAACCATCTTCTGCTAAAACAGTTGGAATGATTTTTTGAAATGCATCCAATACGTTTTGGCGATGCTGTCCACCCGATTGAGTACGAATTTCCGCAATAATGGTAAGCATGGTTTTTCTCCTGATTAAGCTGCTGCAAATACAGTATTTAAGTGTGCTTTATATTCTTCAACATAACTATCAACGTCAGGCATTTTAATCACGTCATTTACAATAAATGTCGGAAGGGTACTCATGCCTAAGAACTGATTGGCTTTGTGAAATGGTAGATAAACACCATCTACGCCCACGCCGTGGAAGAACTGATCTGCATCATCAAATGCTTCCATCGGTGCATTCCAGGTGAGTGACAGCATATATTTTTTGTCATGAATTAAACCACCTGAACCATATTTTTTTGAAGCATCAGAGCGGCTACGGCCATCGTTTGCATAAAGTGAACCATGACCTGTAGTAAATACATCATCAATATATTTTTTCACAGTCCAAGGTGCACCCATCCACCAACCTGGCATTTGATAAATCACGACATCGGCCCATAAGAATTTTTCTACTTCGGCTTCTGCATTGTAGTCACTATCTGCACGAGTCACTTGAACTTCATGGCCCAGTTCAGTGAGATGGTCGGTTGCCAATGCCGTGAGTGTGTCATTTAATTCACCATTTGAATGGGCAAATTGTTTGGCGCCATTAATCACTAAAATATTGCTCATGAGAGTTACTCTAATTAAATACCTAAATTTGATGCATACTTTAGAGAACTTACTCTTAGAGAAAAATGTAGTAATTGGAAAAATATTATTGATTAAAAATCACTAATATTGATTTGATGCATTATTTTATTTCTCACTTTAAAGATAAATACTTTACAAAGTTGAACGGAAAAAATTGTTTCTAGCCTTTAGCATCAAAGTGAAGTTGTGGTGGAGTTGAGTATGAAAAAAACTGGTTTACTCATGATGTGTAATTTGTTGATTCTGAGTGCATGTGCACCGAATACAAAGCCACCTACATCCCAAGCCAATAGCCCGATACAAGCTATTTTGCTCGATCAACCCAACCTTTTAAATAATGCGAGTAATTTAAGTATTTCACAGCAAATGAATGCTTTGGATGATGCTTCTAATGCACAAGTAACGATTTTGCAGACTGTGCCTAGTGAAGATGCTATATCAAAAACACGTACCGAATATTTATTAAAACGTGATCAAACCGTTTGGAAAATCGTAAATGAAAAGCAAAGCTATCAATGTACAAAAGGGCAGGAAACAACAGACTTTCAAGTTAATCCTTGTCCTTAAAGCCGAACTTCTATCAGGTATGTGGATAACTTTAAGGTTATTCACAATATAAAAATGAGTTGGTGGTAATCAAAATATAGAATTTTAAATGGATGAAACTGTCCGATTGCTGATCAATTTAAAAAGTGATATTGTGTCATCTGGCAATTAAGCCAAATGGTAAAAAATTACCGAATCTCACGTCATACATTTTTCTTGTCTTAGACACCTTGTGAATACGGTGTTTCACATTCTAAACATGCACTCTCACGGCATATAACAACTTAACTAAAGATTGACTGACCATACTGTCATCGTCATGACTACATTATTTATTTCAATATGTAGTTATTGAGACATTTTGGCCGCTATTTTGAAGTGTACAACTCATGAATAATATTCAAACGACAGCGTTGAACCGTACAACGTTGATGTTTCCTTTAGCTTTAGTGCTATTTGAATTTGCGGTTTATATTGGTAATGACCTGATTCAGCCAGCCATGTTGGCAATTACTGAAGATTTTGGTGTGAGTGCAACTTGGGCACCATCTTCAATGTCATTTTATTTATTAGGTGGTGCATCTGTTGCATGGTTACTTGGGCCTTTATCAGATCGATTAGGTCGTAAGAAAGTTCTTTTAACTGGTGTTTTATTTTTTGCCTTGTGTTGTTTTTTAATTTTATTAACGCAAAAAATTGAATACTTTCTGACATTACGCTTTTTACAAGGTATTGGGTTAAGTGTAATTTCAGCAGTGGGATATGCGGCAATTCAGGAAAATTTTGCCGAGCGTGATGCCATTAAAGTCATGGCACTGATGGCAAATATCTCATTGCTTGCACCCTTGCTCGGACCTGTACTTGGAGCATTCTTAATTGATTATGTGTCTTGGCACTGGGGCTTTGTGGCAATTGCTTTACTTGCACTGCTGAGCTGGGTTGGCTTAAAGAAACAAATGCCGAGTCAGAAGGTGAGTGTAACCAAGCAGCCTTTTAGCTATCTTTTTGATGACTTTAAAAAGGTATTTAGCAATCGGCAATTCCTTGGTTTAACGCTAGCCTTACCGCTAGTAGGTATGCCACTCATGCTTTGGATTGCATTATCGCCTATTATTTTGGTCGATGAACTCAAGCTAACCAGTGTGCAATATGGCTTAGCTCAATTTCCAGTATTTCTAGGCTTAATTGTAGGCAACATTGTTTTAATTAAAATTATTGACCGTTTGGCTTTAGGTAAAACAGTCCTAATTGGTTTACCGATTATGCTCACTGGTACACTTATTTTAATATTAGGTGTTGTCTGGCAAACCTATTTAATTCCTTGTTTGCTTACGGGTATGACACTCATTTGCTTTGGTGAAGGAATTAGTTTCTCAGTCTTGTACCGCTTTGCACTCATGTCATCTGAAGTATCGAAAGGAACTGTGGCTGCTGCTGTTTCAATGCTATTGATGACGAGCTTTTTTGCAATGATTGAGCTGGTGCGTTATCTCTATACTCAATTTCATTTATGGGCTTTCGTGTTATCTGCTTTTGCATTTATTGCGCTGTGGTTTACTCAACCACGTTTAGCTTTAAAACGGGAAATGCAGGAAAGAGTTGCACAAGACTTACATTAAAAAAATACCGGAATTTAAATTCCGGTATTTTTTTTATATTACTTAATCTCTTGCTCTAAAAGTTTACCTTTAAGGGTTAATAACTCAGGCAAGGTTTCTAATAGTAAGCTCATTTGTTTTAAAACAAGAGTGTAGCTTTCTGAAAAGTGCTCATGAGTTGTTAGGTTTTGTATTTGCTTCAAAGTTTGCTCAAGAAAATTAAAATCAACAGAAGCTTGTTCAAATAAACTTTGGTTAAGGATTTGCTGACAATCTAGTAAGAGCTGTAATACCTGTTGATCCTCAATTTTTTGTCTTTGGCTACCTAATGCTGCGACATAACTCAACTGGCTATGACTATAAACTAGATAACGAAAGGCGTAATGAATCAGCTCTGGTTTGGGGTTGGGCTCAGCACTTAAGCTCGAAATCATATTCGACAGTTCAATTTGTGCGTTATGTGCAGCGCGGCGAATTCTGCGATATTCAATGTCCTGATTTTTACCATGCTGGTATTGCTCAACAATTACATTGAAATAATCCAGTGTGGCTTGGCTACTTTTTTTAATATTGTTTGGAATATTACGGAAGTTCCAGTCTGGCCATATAAAATTAACAGCAAGCCATGCAATAAAGCAGCCTAATAAGGTGTCGATTAGGCGAGGTAAAATAATACTGAAACCTGCGCCTTTTAAGTTGAAAATAAGCAATACCATTAAGGTTGCCATCAGTGTTGCCAACGCATATTTCTTCTGGCGCAAGTAGAAAAAGCTAACTCCACAAATAATAGTGAGAATGAGCTGACCTTCAATGCTTGGAACAAAATACAAAATGGGAATACCAAATAAAACGCCAAGTAAGGTTCCAATTGTTCTGAGTTTTAAACGGCTTTTGGTTGCAAAGTAAGTAATTTGGCAAACAAATAAACTGGTGAGCAAAATCCAGTAACCGTGTTGGGCAAAAGGTAATAATGAAATGACGTAACCTGCGGCGAACACGACTGCAATTCGTATCGCATGTCTAAACAGGGCCGATTGTGGAGTCAGTTGCTGGCGAATTTTTAAAACAAGATCTGAAAAATCTTGAATATCATCATCAAGTAAATTGAGATGATCTTGTTTGTTTTGACTTAGCGTTTCATTAAACGGCTGAGCATATTGAAGTTGTTCAAACTGTTCATGCATGCCTTTTAAATTATTAAAAATCAGCTTTAAATTTTTAACTTCAAAATTTTGTGGATGCTGTTGTATCCAGTCTTTTAAAGAACTTTCCAGATGATTTAAAACGATTTGCCCTTCTTGAGAAGACTGATATTGCTGGTTATGCAAAATACATTGGGCTAAATCATGGCAAGCTTGGGCTTGTAAACGCAGATTTTTCTGAAAACGGAAAATGAGATCGCTACGGCTAAAATTTTGTTGAATATGCTCGTAGTGTAGATAATTAGAGGTGGCCTGCTCATGTATATCGCGGGCAAAAAAGTACAGGTTTAACCAGTAAATACTTTTATTACTGACTCGTGAGGCCTTAAGACGAGTGAGCAGGGAACTACGTATTTGGTTAAGACTTTGCGCGACTTGCGTATTTTGTAGTGATAATTCAAATAAAAGCTGTTCAACATTTTCTTTATTGTCTGGGTCGAACAAGCGTGCTTTAGCTTGAAGTAAGGTAGAGATTTCTTCAAAAATTTGAGAAAGCTTATCTTGTAAAGGAAGTGTTGGTTTTAAAAGAAAAAATAAAATAGATGTTAGGCCGTACCACAGTGCGCCATAGACAAAATAAGTAGGCTGTTGGTACCAGTGAGCATATTCTCCTAAACCAAACATGCTGTAAATCGAGAGTAAAATCGTACCAAAAGAAATGGTGGCGTAACGCTGGCCTAAGGCTCCCAATAAAATAAAACAAGCACTTGAAATTGAAAGATATAAAATAAATAAAAATTTATAAGGTGCTAAAAAACCAAGAATAGTGCTGACAGTAAAAAAGAGTAGGCAGACATAGAGCAGGTTACGTAATCGAAGGCTTAAGCGATCATCAAAATCGGTAAGTGCAGCGGCGATCGCACCTAATGTCACAGGAACGATGAGCTCGTTATGACCTAACTCTAGTAAGCCTAAAGTTGTGCCTGTGAGTACAATTAAAATTTGCAGACAGTAAATTAAAATTGAATTCGCTTTAAAACGATTGAATAGTTGAGTCAGATAATTCACGGCTTTTTTTCTAAATGAGAGGATACGTGATAAGGGGTATTTAATTTTTTATTACTTGAAAAATATTATGCGTTTTGTCTAAAAAAGTCAGTTAATTTTTTAAGATTTTATAATAATTAAGTGATCTAATCTGCTTAATAAAATAGCAAAATTGTGGATATCTTTTTAGATACCCACAATTTAAAAAAATGACAAATTATTGAATTACGCCACAGGCGATTCGTGCTCCACCACCACCTAGAGGTAGAGGAGAATCTGAATAGTTGTCACCACCAGCATGGATCATGATAGCGCGACCTTGAATATCAGCAAGTTTTAAACGTGGCGCAATAACAGCCGTGGTAGCTACTCCATTATTATCAACAACCAATGCTGGTAAGTCGCCTAGGTGTCCTGTAGTTGGCGTACCATGATGTGGCGCTTGATTAGGGTTATAGTGACTACCCGCAGCTAAAGCAGCACCTGGTTTTCCATCTTTAACAGCAGGGTCGCACGATGCATTTTCATGAATATGGAAACCGCGAGTGCCGCTTGGTAAATCTGCTAAAGCAGGGGTAATAATTAAGCCTTTATCACTGTCTTGAAAGCTAATTGTCCCGATTTTTTTACCAATCCCATTAGCTGTGACTTCATTTACATCGACTACTTTTTTGGTATGCATTGTTGTTAATGCATGAGTCGTATCAGATACTGTTTTGCTGACCGTACTACAACCAACTGTTAATAAAGCTGTTAGTGCACATACTGCACTCATTTTATTTAATATTGGCATTATTAGATGTCCTTATAGATATAAATCTGATTTTTTTTATTCAAGCAAAGGCGTGTAAATCCTACAAGTTAATTTAAATAGTCACTTTGTATCCTGAAACATTTTTAAATCATTGGCTTAATTTTTAGATGGTGGTAAATCATCATCCGAATCGTAGATCATAGTTGTTTTTGGCATTGGTTCAGGATCAATTGTTTCATGAAGCCATTCACGCCAAATCGCTAATAAAACAGCTAAAATAACAGGGCCAATAAATAAACCAACTAAACCAAAACTCGCAATACCACCCAACACACCAAACATAATGAGTAAAAACGGAATTTGGGTCGCACCAGAAATCACAAGAGGACGAATCACATTGTCTGAACTACTTACAATCAGAACACCCCATAAAACTACGCCAATGGCTTCCATGGTTTGTCCTTGAGAGAACAACCATAGACCAACGCCTAAATAGGAGACAGGGGTGCCGAAAGGAATGAGTGCTAATAAGAACGTCGCAATCGTGAGTACCATCGGATTGGGTACACCCGCTACGAAATAACTTAATCCAGCAAGTACTGCTTGAGCAATTGCAGTTAAGCCAACACCATAGACAACTGCACGCGTTGTTTCTGAAATCGTATCGAGATAATGGTGAATACGTAGGCCAATCACCATTTCTAAGGCTTTACTTACTTGAGTTAAGATGTTGTGACCATCACGATAAAAGAAGAAAAGCGTTAAAATTGCAAAACCAAGTTTGACGATATTTTTACTAATTTCATTGAGTAACACTCGCCCATAACTTAAATGGCTTTGTACCCAAGCTGCAATACTTTGAATCGTGCTATTAGGATCAGTGTTTATATCGTTTAGTGTTCTAGTGATTTCTTTACCAATAAAAGGAAGATTTCTAATGAAATCCGGAACACTTAAATGACCAGAAAAAACTTGGCGCTGTAAATCAAGATAGAGGTTGCGGCCTTCATGTTGCAAAATAAAAATAGCGCATATAAGGGGAACACCAACAACTAAAATGACTAAGCTAATCATGACTGTAGCATTTAAATTATTACGATTTTCTCCAAAAAAGCGCTGGATTCTTAAATAAATAGGCCAAGTCATGTAGGCAATAATAGCAGCCCAAACTACAGGTACAATAAAGTACTTCAGGATGTTAAATCCTAAAAACATCAGGATAAAAAACAGCCCAAACAATAAAACGCGCTGTAAAGTAGGAGCGTATTGATGCACGAACAAAAATTCTCTAATTTTTTAAATAGGGTGAGGCCATATTAACTGAAAAATGACCTGAGGCAAATTTTAGGCAGAAATGCTAATGTACACATTCCTGCTCAACAAAAATAAAAAGTTATTTTTAGAACCACTCAGATTTATCTTCAATCAGTTTATTTAAAAGCGGCTGCCACTGGCTTTGAATTGCAATAAAGTTTTTTTGTGGTTTATCAAACACACTCAAACCTTGCATTGCTAGGCTGCCATAAGCACTACGCTCTGCAATCCATGCAATCGGTTCATGTTCGATTTTTTCAAAAAATTGCTGAATGTCTTTGGAACTGGCGCTGTTCGGCTTAACCCGATTTGCAAGCAGTAAAATTTGTACTTTTCCTTTGCGAATACGCTTAATGTCTTGCAAATGCTTGAGAAAACGACGTGTACTATCGATATCAAAAAATGAAGGCTGAAGAGGTGTAATAATGGCATGAGCTTCGCTGACTAACTGTTCAGCATGATCGCCCGAAAGAGCACCCGGTGCATCAATAATTAGATAATCTAAATTTTTCGGCGCATCACCAATCGATTTTTCGTGACGCCAATCCAAGCTTTGAATCGCAGCTACGCTTTCTGGACGTTGTTTTAACCATTGTAAAGAAGATTTTTGGTTATCTGAGTCTGCTAATGCTACTTTATATCCTTTTTGTGCCAAAGCTGTTGCCAACGTAATGGCTGTCATGGTTTTTCCGCATCCGCCCTTTTGATTTGCAATAAGTATCGTTTTCATAAATCCAATTATTTTCAGCAGCACATGTGTTTATGTTTTATACCTTAGCATCTTTTTATAAGAAGTAGATGACCACCTTTGACAAAAGTTTAAGCTACTCCGTAATTTTAGATATGATTGCTCATCTATCGCGATGATATGTATTTGTTAAGGAAAATTTATGTCCGTATGGCTGGCCATGCTTATAGGTGCTGGTATTGGTATTATTATCACTACACTCATTTTATCAAATACCCGTAATGGTCGCATTAAGGCTGAATACGAGCAATATATTGCCGAGTTAGAGCTTGAGCATCAACAGGCATTAGCGCAGGCACAAAAACGGAGTGTGAATACAAGCCGCGCCGTATTAAAAGGTAAAATGGCAGAACAATTTGCCCCAATTTTACCTGAGTTTCAATACTTGCCGAGTGATGCCAAGTTCTTGGGTGATCCGGTTGATTACGTTATTTTTGATGGCTATACCGATTTTAGAGATGGGGACGGGACTGCCGAAGATATTCAGATTATTTTGCTTGATATCAAAAGTGGCGGAGCGCGTTTGACCAAAGGGCAGCAGGCAATTGCTCAAGCAATAAAAGAAGGAAAGGTTCGTTTTGAAACCTTACGAATTGATTTTGAAGATTAACAATCTATTTAATTAGGCACAAAAATAGACGAAATTGATCTGTATTGTTACTAAATTCCGATATTTTTTTCATCGCTTAGAGCTACCATAAATTAGAGATCTACTGCATTTGATCTAGCAATATTTGAGGTATAAAGCGATGAAAAAACAACATGTAATGATAGGCTTATTGGCCTCTTTATGTATCAGCTCAGCTTTTGCTTCGACGGCATCTACTTCTGGTGAATATAATATTGCAAATGGTTTGTTACCGATTGAAAAAGATCAATCGATTTCTGTATTACAGCCATTCCAGGGCAATTTTAGAATTTTAGGTTCAAAAATTTATAAAAATGATGAACAAGCTAAGTTTTCACCGATTGATTATGCGGTAAGTTGGGGGCTGTTTGCTCAACCAGATATTGCTCGTACCATTTCAGTTAAACAGTATGATCGCTATTTGAACTGGAAAATTCCTAAATTACCTGTTCCAGCAGAGCAAGCAATGCAAATGGTGTCTAACATGCACATCATTCCTGCAAGCCCTCAGATTGCTCAGCAAATCAAACAAGTTAAACGCGGTGACTTGGTTTATCTCAAAGGTGAATTGGTCGAAATTAAAGACAAAAATTTAGTTTGGCGATCATCTTTAACTTCAAGTGATACAGGGGATGGTGCTTGTGAGTTATTCCGTGTTCAATCGATTCATTGGGTTGAAAAACAAAATATATAAATTAAAAAGCCTTCTCAATCAGAAGGCTTTTTATTGCACGTTATAAAATTAATGCTGCTGTGAGGCTTTCCAGTATTTCAACTGGTTTTGTGCTTGTAAGTAGTCAGCAAGTTGATTGACCTGTTCATCTTTATTGGCTTGTTTATCATTGATGTGTTTTTCTTGGTTTTCCCAATATTGATAAAGTAAGCCTTGGATATAACGACCTTGTTCAGTTTTTAAATCGAGGTCTTTTAACATGGTCAATGCTGAGCGTACATTATCAAGCGTACGTTTTTGTTCAAACTCAGTGGTGAGCGTACCTGCCTCATGCATTTTTTCTAGCTCAGTTTCCATTTCATCACTCATTTCAGTAAAGCGACGGTCATAGTCCTCTAATAATGCAATGTCATGCGCATCGTCAGCAGTGGCCGCGAACTTTTTAACTGGTCTTTCATTGAGCTTTTCCATCACCTGATCGGTAGATGAATTTGTCTGATGTTGTTCGGTCTTTGCTGGCTCATCTGCTTTTTTACAAGCAGTCAATAATAGGCTAGAGCTGAGCAAAGACATTAAGATGATATGAGGCGTTTTTTTAAACATAGCTTTCAACCGAACCTATTCTCTATGATTTGACGATGTACTTTTCTGAAAGTGATATGCATATGTGACATATGGAAAATCAATCTGATCTTGTGGGCCTAGCCCTGTAAAATCATAAACAATTTTTTCAAACTGAGCTTTGAGCTGTAATTGATCTTTTTCGGTCATTGCTGCAATAAAACTTGTAGAGAGTAATCTTTTACTCACCACTTGTTCGACAGTACCATGCTGCGATTGCGAAAAAGTTTCTAAGCTGTCAAAAGTAAATAAATTTTGATTTTCAAAAACCTTTTTCCACTTTTCACTATGGTAACGCGGTGTATCACCTTCAAGTGGTAATAAAAAATCTGCTAAGGCCTTCACCCAGTCTGTACGTTCATCACGTTGGTTCCAAACGAGTCCCAAATGTCCTTGTGGTTTTAATACTCTATGGATTTCAGTCAGTGTTTCCATGTTGTCAAACCAATGAAAAGATTGAGCACAAACAACAGCATCAATTTGTTGATCGTTTACCGGAATAGCGTGGCTAAAGGCCTGTAAAGTTTTAATATCAGAATAGGTTTGCTGAAGCTGTTGTAACATCTCGCCAATTGGCTCTACTGCAATAATATTGGCATGGGTTTGTTTTAAGTAGGGTAAGAATTTGCCAGTACCTGAGCCAAGATCAATAACAGTAGAATTTTCATGTATTTGGAGGCGTTCTTGCAGCCAACTGACTATTTCTGCTGGATAATTCGGTCTAACTTGCTGATAAAGCTCCGCAGCGGAACTGAAGCCTTTTTGAGCGGCAGGATGTAAGGATTGTGTCATATTTTGCGCTTTTTAATCTGACTGGCATCTATAAAATAAGATACTCCGCAATCATAAATTGGCAAAACACCTATTTTGTTTCATTTTTGACGATGTATGTGGGAGTAAATTTTCTTTCGGTGTGAGCATGGATAAGCAAATTATTTTTGAAGACGAACACATTAGAGCCATTTTTTTACAAGGCGATTCTAATACATTAGTTCTCTCTTTTGGCGATTTGATTACCCGAGCGAGTGGCTTATCTATCAATGCTGAAAAGTCTCTAATAAAGTACCAATACAATGTTATTGGGATTATGCCAAAACAAAAATCCTGGTTTCCAAAAGCCAGTATGGTTGAAATGGCCAAAGCCATTTTGCCTATTATTCAGCGTTTTAAAAATATTGTAGGTTATGGCGGCTCAATGGGCGGCTATGCAGCAATCAAGTATTCGAACCTTTTAAACATGAATCGAATCGTTGCATTTGTACCTCAGTATTCAATTGATCCTGAACAGGTTGAAGATCGACGCTACGCTGAATTCTTTGATGCTGTCGCGAACAAAGACATGCAAATTCAGCAGCAAGATGTAGATGCAAGTCGTGAATATATTATTGTTTATGACCCTTACTTTTCGGTCGATCGTGAACATTACTTAAAAATAAAAGAAATATTGCCAAGTTTACATACGATTCATTTGCCTTTTACAGGGCATGAAGCTTTATCTGTATTGGCGAGTTCAAGTCTTTTACATGATTTTATTGAACATGAATTTGATGAAACGTATTTCTATCACCACGTTCGTAAAATCAAAAAACAAAGTAAGTTCTATTATCGTAATGTACTTGCCAATGTGCTGACATATCATGACAGCATGTTATTGAAAATTTTACGTCAAAATGATTTTCAATTAGATGAGCGTTATTTGGATAACCCGCTCAAGCAAGCCATTACACGTAGTCTTGTAAAAACAAAGCAGGCGACTGAGCACGACTTCCAAAAGCTTGGAATTAAAATTCAGTACATTCAGCAAGCTGCAAGCTATAAGAAAGGTTTGCAGATGCACTCTGGTACAGTCTTGGTATTCAATTTAATTAATTTAAAACTTGAAAGCTATGCTGTAGATGTGTTGCTCGCAAATACATCATATCTGATTCCGATCGTGGCAGAGCAGACTGGAGTTGCACACATTGAATTAAATAATGAAATTTATTTGTTAGGTATGAATGACAGAAAAATTATTAAATTATTTAAACAAGGTGATGCATTAAGCTCGGATATGAGTCCATTTGTCATTAAACAATATTCTGATTTTTTTGCATTGAGCTACAAGCAATTCAATTTAGATTGTGATGAACAAGGCGTTTGTGACTACATTGAAGGTTCAGTTCAACCATCGCAACAATTTGTACTGACCAGTTATTAATTTACCTTATTGATTAAATAAAGCCCAAATCTTCAAATTTGGGCTTTATTTTTTGCTCAAAAAATATTTTTTTATTAATTTATTTGTATATGAAATTAAAAGTCATTATTTAAATAAATAGTGTGATTAATTTTTAAATAAAGATAGGGTTAAAAGTAGTCATGACAAATTAAGTGAAAAATTATTATATTTAAAAAATAATGGTTTTTATTTTTATATAAATTAAAGAAATAGTATGGGGTTAATTAAAATACAATTAATACTTTTATAATTGTCAAGGTGCTGTTTTTCATTGATA
The DNA here is from genome assembly GCF_044538495.1 of Acinetobacter sp. ABJ_C4_1. Classification (NCBI taxonomy): domain Bacteria; kingdom Pseudomonadati; phylum Pseudomonadota; class Gammaproteobacteria; order Moraxellales; family Moraxellaceae; genus Acinetobacter; species Acinetobacter sp. ABJ_C4_1. The sequence goes on from NZ_JBIUCQ010000004.1 coordinate 247,927, forward strand.
TTTTATTTGAGATGGGAGGGTGTGCTTAAAATAGCTTCACTGTTCAAAGATAATTGCATATTTATTTTTTTCTCCTAAAATGATTTTTTACTAAATTGTCGTTACAGTTTTTTATATGCAATCATTAAATTATCGGAATAATGATGCATCGCAACATGGAAGTTCTGCACCTTTGAAACGAGCAATGAGTACTCGACATTTGGTGATGATCTCCCTTGGCGGTGCCATAGGTACAGGTCTTTTTTTAGGGTCTGGCGACGTAATTTCTCAAGCAGGCCCAATTGGCGCAATTATCTCTTATTTCTTGGGCGGTTTGATTGCCTACACCGTTATGCTCTGCCTTGGTGAGCTAGCTGTTCATGTGCCTGAATCAGGCTCTTTTGGTGAATACGCACGACGTTATATTGGTCCAGGCACAGGTTATATGATCACCTGGCTATATTGGCTAACTTGGACTGCCACTTTAGGAACTGAATTTACTGCTGCAGCTTTACTAGTTAAGGAATGGTTTCCTACTACTTCTGTTTGGGCATGGACTCTGTTTTTTGGTGGGCTTGTCTTTTTCCTCAATATTAGTTCAACACGTTTATTTGCTGAATCTGAGTTCTGGCTTGCTCTCATTAAAGTTATAACAATTATTGTCTTTATTACTTTGGGTTTATTGGCAATTTTTGGTTTTATTCCTTATCACGGGCATGAAACAGCACCATTGTTTAGTAATTTAACGGCTCAAGGTTGGTTCCCGCACGGATTATTTCCAATTTTTACAACCATGCTCATTGTGAATTTTGCCTTCTCTGGTACTGAGCTTATTGGTGTGGCTGCAGGTGAAGCAGAGGAGCCAGCGAAGACTGTTCCTAAAGCAATTAATGCAGCAATTTGGCGTTTACTTATATTTTTTGTAGGAACAATTGTTGTTATTTGCTCTTTGCTACCATTCCACCTTGCAGGTCTTAATGCAAATGATGTGAGCAGTAGTCCATTTGTGACGGTATTTAACTATATTGGTATTCCATATGCAGAAGACATTATCCGTTTCGTAATTATTACGGCTCTACTTTCTGCTGCTAACTCTGGTTTGTTTGCTGCCTCACGTATGATGTGGTCGCTTTCAGCAAAAAATCAATTACCAAAAATTTTCGCTAAACTCACACCATCAGGAACACCTATTGTTGCCATTATTGTGACCATGTTTGGTGCTATTCCTGGGTTACTTTCAGAACAATTTGCGCCAGAAACAATTTTCAAAAATTTGTTGGGTGTTGCTGCTTTTACAATGGTGGTGGTCTGGATCGCAATTTGTGTTTCACAATTTAATTTCCGTCGACAATGGTATAAAGCAGGTAAAACAGCAAAAGATTTACGTTTCGCTGCACCACTTTTCCCTCTTACTCCAATTGTAGGTGGGTTATTCTGTATTGTTACCTGTGTAAGTATGGTATTTGATCCATCTATGCAGGTTGGCTTTATCTGCTGCATTATTTTTATCTTGCTGTGCTATGTGAGCTATTTTGTTTTTTATCGTAAGAAAGAGATTGCTCCGAACTAAGCCATTTTGTAGCTAATTTTGTTGATTGAAGGTCCCTTATGGGGCCTTTTTTTATGGCGATAAATTAAGCTTTAGAGAGGAATGTTATATATTTCTTTTAAAAATGTTTTTTTTATTTTAATAATTAAATCAAATAATGATTCATAAATTAACCATTTGTCGGAATGGTATTAATAGCTAATTATTATAAGTTTTTAAATAAGTACATGTTTAACATGATTATTTAATAGTAAGG
>NZ_JBIUCQ010000040.1:0-268 GCF_044538495.1 Acinetobacter sp. ABJ_C4_1
ACACGGGCATTAAAGCTACCGTCTGTGCCAAGTTCTGATGCATTGATGATGCCATCAATGTTTAAGTCATCCGGTACTGTAATCGCACCAAGCAAGTTCGCTGCTGCAGTATCTACAGTTACAACCGCACTGGTTGTACTCACATTACCTGCAGGGTCGGTTGCTGTCACAGTCACCGTATGTGGACCATCTGCCAACACTGGAAGTGTATTGTCTGCAAGTGTCCAGGTACCGTTGCCATTATTGACCGCTGGATAGTCCACACCAT
>NZ_JBIUCQ010000041.1:0-255 GCF_044538495.1 Acinetobacter sp. ABJ_C4_1
TGGGCACTGTCGTGAATGTTAACGGCACTGACTACACCGTGAGTGCAACTGACCTGGGCAATGGCTATATCACTGCAGCGATTCCTGTAACTGCAGATGGCCCAATCACCATCCATGCACAAGCAGTAGATTCACAAGGTCATATCAGCAGCCCGGCAGATGTCATCGTGACTGTCGATACGGCAGCACCAAATGCGCCAGTACTTGATCCGATCAATGCGACTAATCCAGTCACCGGTACAGCAGAACCAGGTT
>NZ_JBIUCQ010000042.1:0-255 GCF_044538495.1 Acinetobacter sp. ABJ_C4_1
GGGGGGGGGGGGGGGGGGGGGGGGGGGGGGGGGGGGGGGGGGGGGGGGGGGGGGGGGGGGGGGGGGGGGGGGGGGGGGGGGGGGGGGGGGGGGGGGGGGGGGGGGGGGGGGGGGGGGGGGGGGGGGGCGGGGGGGGGGGGGGGGGGGGGGGGGGGGGGGGGGGGGGGGGGGGGGGGGGGGGGGGGGGGGGGGGGGGGGGGGGGGGGGGGGGGGGGGGGGGGGGGGGGGGGGGGGGGGGGGGGGGGGGGGGGGGGG
>NZ_JBIUCQ010000043.1:0-246 GCF_044538495.1 Acinetobacter sp. ABJ_C4_1
CACCAACTTATGTCACCACTAAAACTGACGGTACAACAGTTAATGCCAACAATGTCGGTGATGCCTTAACTAACCTGAACAATGAAGTGGTTAAACCGATTACCTTTGCGGGTAACAGCGGCAGTGTTGACCGTAAATTGGGTGAAACCCTGAATATCACAGGTGGGCTGACAGCATCTGGCTCGAACTCGAATGTGAAGACAGTCATTAGTGGTAATACCGTTGATATTCAACTTGCCGATGCGC
>NZ_JBIUCQ010000044.1:0-219 GCF_044538495.1 Acinetobacter sp. ABJ_C4_1
CATTGATCGGATCAAGTACTGGCGCATTTGGTGCTGCCGTATCGACAGTCACGATGACATCTGCCGGGCTGCTGATATGACCTTGTGAATCCACTGCTTGTGCATGGATGGTGATTGGGCCATCTGCAGTTACAGGAATCGCTGCAGTGATATAGCCATTGCCCAGGTCAGTTGCACTCACGGTGTAGTCAGTGCCGTTAACATTCACGACAGTGCCCA